>CAZBBN010000018.1:0-12028 GCA_964490195.1 uncultured Nitrosopumilaceae archaeon | reverse complement strand
AAACATGGGAAACATATTCTTGTCAGAAAAACTAGTTGATTGTATCACTGCATCATTGGACAGTTCCCTGATAAAGGCAATGGGTCCCGTATGGCATAAATCAGACATGAAACAAAACAGGATTCCAATATCCGGAATTGACACTGATGCAAGGTGGGGCTATTCAAAATCAAAGGGATGGATTTTTGGATACAAGCTGCACATGTCATGTTCCACTGGTTCGCTGATAGTTCCGTTGTCATCTTGTTTTAGTACGGCAAACATTGCAGACTGCCAGATGTACAAATTGTTGGTGTCTCCACTTGCAGGTCTGTTACAGAACATAATATCTGATCCCGCATATGATGATGGAAAGTTGTACCAGTACAGCAAGGAAAATAATCTGAGATTAATCTGTCCGATAAAAAAGTATGACAGTACGCCGCCAGAGAGACTGGAACTAGTCGAATTTTATGAATCAGAAGAGGGGAAGGAGATATACTCAGATAGGAAGATATCCATAGAACCGCTCTTTGAGATACTCAAAAGTACGTTTGGCATTAGAGTAATGCCTGCAAGAGGATTTGAAAATGCAAGATCGTTTGTGCTTGTTTGTGTTTTGGTGTATCAATTAATGGTGTATTACAACTGTGTGACAAAACAGGAAAACCCAAGAATCACAAAGAGAATGTTGTGCAATTAAATTCAAAAGCAGTCCGTTTTTTTGGAATTAATTATGCCCAACCCTCATCTATATTAATTCCAATTGATTGAGTCCCTTTGTTATCCCTTCTACAAAATCATTTTCTTTTTGAGTAACCATAAAGAAATAATCCTTTAAACAATAAAAGAAATTACTATTAAGTTATCTTTTATCCATAGGTTGAATTTGATTTGAAAACATATGATGTCACCCTCTGTAAAATCTAATCGAATTCTTCTAGGCACGAAATTATTTAAAATTGTCTCATTTGTAATAATACTTGCTATAGTATTGACCGACATTCTTTATATGCTAAAATCAGAAATTCTCATAATGAAAAGTACACGCCTTCTAAGCATTGTTTTTTCACTGATCATGTTTACTGGAGTAACTGCTAGTAGTACAGCATTTGCTGAAACTGATGATCTTGAAAATCTACTAGAAGACTTTTGTAAAATGAGCATAGAGCAACGGAATGATTTTTTCATTGAATACCCAGACATGATGAAATACGATGAAAAACTTTCTGACATTTGTGAGATGACAGATGAAGATGAACGTAACGATGCTCTTGATGATCTCATTTTTGATGTTATTCTAGCTAGAGAAGATGTTGAAGACAACATGAAAGATTTCAAAGACGAATTTGATGAACTCGAAGATGAGATTAGAGAAGATGATACTAAAGTAAATGACAATGGAGATGAAACTGAAGACAAAGACGACAAATATGACAAACATGCAGACCTTGATGATAGGTTAGAGTATTTTTGTAATATGACTGACGATGAAAAACTTCGATTCTTTGAAAATCATCCAAGACTTGTACAGTTTTCTGATAGATTAGAAATTTTTTGTGATTTATCCGAAGATGATAGGGATGATGCAATTGACAAATTTATTGCAGAACACAAAGATGTTATCCGTGATTACATGAAAGAAAAAATTCATGACAAAATGACCTACACTCACATGAATTATGATAGATTATGCTCCATGGCCGCATCTGATAGAGCAGTAGAAATTACCGATCTTGCAAAACTTGATAGAATCTCAAAATGGTGTAATATGACACCTGAAGAAAGAGAAGATTACAAGACAGAGCATCATGATGACATCAAAGACAAGGTTTCTGATAGAATCAGAATGTCTGATATGTCTCCACGACTCAAGGCAATGATCTTGGACAAACATGATATTTCTGATGAGAAACGTGAAGAAATCAAGATGAAATACAGAGAAAAACATGGTGCTCTAACTGATGAGCAAAAATCGGAATTAAAGATGAAGTTCAAAGATCATATGACAAAAATCAAAATCAAAATGTCTGATGAGCGAAGATCTGCAATCCATGACCGATTAGCTGACATGAAAGCATTCAAAGCAGAACTCCGTGAGCGAGCATCTGAAATGACTGACGAGGACAAACAACAACTTAGAGAAGAATTCATTCAAAAGGCAAAAGACATGCAATTAGCATGGATTTCCCCACGTACACAAATTACTGCCGGCATTGATGCTGCAGAAGTTGAGTGTCGTGAAGGATTCAATCTTGTAATGAAAGCATCAAACGGAGTACCCATGTGTCTCAAAGCAGATACTGCTCTTAAGATGATAGATAGGGGAATTGTAGTTCCTGCTAACTAATCTTTCTTTTTTATTTTTTTTAATTAAATGGTATGAAACTCAATTTTGAAAATATGTGAGCATCAAACCTGAAAAGATCTTCTCTTTACAGGATTCTTGAAGAATATTATTTTATTGTATTTTCTGATATATGTCCATACCGAAAATTTATCAACAAATAGTAAACATTTGATTTCTTCATTTACTATGATTCACAACCAATTCCATTTTTGTCCTGATCAAATCTATGTGGATCAGGCTGTAAAACTGTGAATCTTTTTTGCTGAATATCTTTACAATCCAAGTCTGGTGGACTAGATGGAATACAAAAGTCTGGATATGATACATCACAATTATTTTTTATTGGTTCTAAAGTTTGAACTGGAATCTCTAATTCAGAAACAGAATCAACACATCCATGTTTTAGGGCCCAAAATTCTTTTCCAAATTCACTTGAATCGCAAAATCTGTCTTGTAAATATCCTAAATTAGCATCCAGCAACTCTGAATTAAGATTAACATCATTGCATGTTACTACGCCTACCATTCTACCATAACTCCCAAGAATTTGTCCGTCATCCTCATCAACTAAAACTTTAGAGCCTACGGGACAAATCGTTTCTATAAAATCTCTAGATTCCTCTCCGCCATACATCTTTAGTTCAGGAGCTGAAGATAATGCAAATCTAACTGATTGACCATCAACTATGATTGTATCGCCATCAATAATTTTAGTAACTGTACCAACAAAACACTGAGCATTACCCGAACAATTTGATGAATATTCTAAATTTACTTTAGGTGAATCTGACTCAGCCTGTTTTGAATCTACAGAAATATTTTTCACTAATTCTTCAAAATCGAATGATGAATGACCTCCACCTCCAATCAAAATCATTAAAATTAATACTGGAATTACCACACCTGCACCAATTATCAAATCTTTTCGCATATTTCTAAAATAATTATATGAACTTAAAAATATTAGAAAAAAAATTCTAAAAAACTGCCTAGTTTCTGACAGTTTTTTCTTAATTTCTATCTGTATTCGTCTCCACAATCACCAATGATTTCAAACAAATCACTTGATTTTGCAGTAATTGAATTAATCAATGAAATATCATCTTTATCTAATTTTACATCAAAAACTTTGACATTATCTTTTCTGTGGTTGGCAATTCCAAGTCTGGCTCCAATAATTACACCTGCAACTTGAGATTTGTCTAATACAAAACTAGTTGCAACATTTGCAATACTACAATGATGCTTCTTTGCAATTTTATTCAAACAATAAAGTAATTCTTGAAATAACTGCCATCCCCCCCAAACATCAATCATCTTTTTGTATTTTTGTAGACTAGATGTAATTAATTCTCCCCTATGTGGTTCATCTAAATCCAAATATTTTTCAGAAAAAAATCCTCCAAGCAATGTTCCATATGCTAAAATCTTTATTCCGTTTTTTGCAAAAAATGAAGTCATGAGTTTTTCTGGTCTTTGATCTAAAATAGAATATTGAACTTGATTTGACACTATTTGAAATCCACTTTCAATCATTATTCTGATTCGCTCAGTATCAAAGTTTGTTAATCCCAGATGTTTTATTTTTTGCTCGCTTTGCAATTTTGATAGGTGATGAAGTACATCAAGATAACTGGAGTCATTATAATCCCACCAATGAAATTGGAGTAGATCAATGCAATCAACATTCATTTTTTTTAATGATTGCTCGATATAGTAATTAACAATACTACTGCTCATTGGACCGGGATTTGGAACAAATTTAGTTAGTGCTTGTGATTGAGTCTTGTTTATTTTTTCTCTAAATTTCCCAATCAATGATTCTGCAGGACCATAAATGTCTGCCAAATCCCAAGTTGTAAATCCTGAATTATGATATTCTGTCATATCTGAAATTGCCAAATCATTATCGATCTGACCATGGCCTCCTGCAACTTGCCACATTCCATTTAGAATTCTACAAATCTCCAAATCTTTTGCAAGAGTAATTCTCTCAATTGACACAAGTATCTTAGAAAAAATCTCTTTAAAAAACTGGCATTCTCACAGAAATATCTAAATCACAACCATCTAAGAAAGAATCATCTTGGAACTACCACGAGGAATGAAAGATTTTGAGGGTGCAGAAAATGCAAACATTGAGCACATACGATATCATTTCAAACAATTATCAAATCTATATGGATTTTCATTCATGGATCCCTCCCCAATTGAATTACTATCAACTTTAGAGACAAAGTCAGGTCCAGGAATTAGAGATGAAATTTACTATTTCAAAGATAAAGGAAACAGAGAAGTTGCATTAAGATTTGATTTTACAATGGGGCTTACAAGATATGCTACTTCCCAAAAATCAATGAAACTGCCAGCAAAACTCTCAAGTTTTGGTGGTGTATTCAGATATGATGAACCACAAAAAGGCAGATATCGATACTTTCACCAATGGGATATTGAAGTGTATGGGAAACCATCCGTTGAATCAGAGGCCGAAATCATCGAACTAACATCTAGATTATTTGATTCGCTTTTACTCAAAGGAATTACGATTGACATCAATCATAGAAATCTTGTAGAATCCTACATTAACACAATTTTCAATTCAAAAGATCCGGAATTAGTATCTGATATTTTACGAGCAGTAGATAAAATTGCAAAAAAATCAAAAGATGAAATACTAAAGGAGTTCCAAGCAAAGGGATATGAAACAGAAAAGATAGAAAAGATTCTAGAGTTCTCACAAATTAAAGGAACAATTTCAGAAATTGAAAAAATATTTGATACGACACAGCTAAAATCATGGGATGATCTAAAGCAATTATTTGACTCACTTGAGAACAGAGGTGTATCAAATGTTAGAATTAATTTCGGTATAGTTAGAGGACTGGATTATTATTCCGGTACTGTCTTTGAAGTCTTTGATAAAAATTCTACACTAGGTGCATTAGCTGGTGGTGGTAGATATGATACACTAACTAAAGCATTTGGTCGAGACGACATTGGTGCAACTGGAGTTGCAGGTGGAGTTGAAAGAATTATTCTTATAATGCAAGAGCAAAAAATAATTCCAGCAGTTTCACAAAAACGAGTTGCAGTGTTGTATATCAATGACGAGATGCAAAAAGTTGCTCATTCAATTGCATCGCTATTGAGACTCGATAACATTCCTACTGACATTGACTTGGCAGGAAGAAGTCTAAAGAAACAGATGGATATTGCAAACAATGCCCAGCTCTCAATTATAGTGGGACCTGATGAACTTGAAGAAGGAAATGTTGTACTCAAAGATATGATTAATGGAGCTGAAGGAACTATTCCACTGGAGAAATTAACTGAAGATCCAAAATCTATTCTTAATTTAGAAAAGCCCTAGTCAACATCATAATTTCAGGACCTGTAGTTAATGATCCTACAACAATGGAATGATTGTTTGCCAGAATTCCTGATGCAACATATGGAATTCCATTATTAATGGAACACTGCTCAATTTTTACGCCTAATAAATTGGAAAATATCTTCATGTCCTCTTCATCTGCTTCTGGATGGATTGCAGCACCTGAATTATTTGCAACCATCACAGATCCTGTCTGATTAAAACCCGCAATTTTTTTCTGAATTACCTCCACTCCTAAAACATCTGAAATATTCTTACAGTCTTGAGGTGATAACCAAGGAGACACAACTGCTCCCTTATCATTTGCACAAATTACATTTCCTAAAGCTGATAATTTTGAATCAAGAACACCTACCTCTAATCCAGTTTCCTTCTTGAGAAAATCAAATTCGTCTTGGTATGCTGTTTTTGGAATTAGTATTCCTTTATTATTTATTACACATAATACACCAATTAGTCTTGTATTGGCAATTGACATGAATAGACATTCTACATCAAGATACTTTGCAAGTTTTTCTGCTTTTGATTGTGCATAACCCATTGGAAGTAAAATTACGCTGTCATTTACTTTAGTGTAGACTCCAATATTTGGTCCACGATATACATCATACTTGATAATATCCATATCCCGAGAATTGATCGTTTGGCGTTATGAACGTAAGGAATTCATTCCTGACAGATCGATTATTACAGACATGTCTGCAATTTATCTTATCTAGCTTTAAATAATAACTCTGAAAAATTATACTATGCCAATAGCAGAAAATTTCCCTGAAGGCCTAAAGCCTATTGGAAAAATAAATCTCGATGATGGAAATTTCCATATTATGTGGGGTCCAGGCAAAGAAAAAAACGCTGATGGCTCACAAGCTGAAATGTTTGCAGATTCAGATGTTGTTGCTGCATATGCTGCACGAGGAGAAGAACAAGTTCCTCTTGGTGTAAGTGGTACAATGGTCGCAGTTGATTGGGATTCATGTGTTGCAGATGGTGCATGCATTGAAGCATGTCCAGTACAAGTATTCCAATGGTACAGAACTGAAAAAGATATTCCAGCCAAAGACGTTGTTGGTCAAACTTTTAACGGTACTGGAAGCAATGTTAAAGATGAACGAAAAGATCTAACTGACAAGGCAGATCCAATCAGAGAACATGATTGTATTTGGTGTATGGCCTGTGTATCAGTTTGTCCACCACAAGCAATTAAAGTTGATCAATCAAATGTTGAAAAACATGAAGCTGCAGCCAAAACTCTTTAGAATTTCAAGACCCAATTCTATCTAGAACTTTTTATTTTCTTTTTTATTTAGTCTCGACTAATTGTATCTAGCTTTAAATAATATTCTGGAATATTCTGAATATGGTAGATCTAGTTATACCAGAAGATTTCTGTGTTGATAAAGAACCAAAAGGAAAGACCAGTCATGCAGATGGCGAAAATTTCCATTGGATCTGGGGAGACGGAAATCCAGATGGTGCAGCATTCAAAAACGACGATGTAAAGGCAGCTTATGAAGCAAGAGAAGAAGAACAAGTCCCTCTTGGCATTCATGGAACAACTGTCGCAGTTGATTGGGATTCATGTGTTGCAGCAGGTGCATGCATGAGTGTATGCCCAGTTCAAACATTCCAATGGTACAGAACTGAAAAAGATATTCCGGCAGAAAAATGTCTGGGTGAAACTTTTGAAGGAACTGGCCTTACAGAACAAGATGAAAGATTAGACTATACAGACAAATCACAACCAATCAGAGAACATGATTGTACTGTTT
Organism: uncultured Nitrosopumilaceae archaeon; assembly: GCA_964490195.1. GTDB lineage: Archaea > Thermoproteota > Nitrososphaeria > Nitrososphaerales > Nitrosopumilaceae > Nitrosopumilus. The sequence continues at coordinate 4,536 of CAZBBN010000018.1, read as the reverse complement.
GCATGGCATGTCAAGAAATCTGTCCTGAAGGAGCTATTCGAATTGAATCAGCTAACCAAGAATGGCACGAGAAAGCAGCCGGTACATATGTACTTATGAAATCTGGCTCAGAAAACCCACACGCACACGATTAAAGAAATTTTTTCTTTTTTCTTATTTTTCTATTTCACACCAACAAATTTTAATCACTATTTCAAAGAGTTTTCGCAGAGGTCGCCTAGCTCGGTAGGGCGCGGGCCTTGAGAGCCTGTGTGCGCAAGCATACGGGGGTTCAAATCCCTCTCTCTGCGTTTTAATTTTCTATTTTCCCAAGTTCGGCCAACATTGCAGATAACTGAATTTCAGAATTTGCCCCTACTAGAACTCTATAATCGTATTTTGCAATAATCTCTAAAATATCTGATAGTTTTTCGTGCTTTGATTTGAACACTGCTGAATTGAGATATTTTAGGAAATCAGATTCTGACATTCCATATACTTTGATTAGTTCTATCATCTTTTCTCTCGCTTCTGCAATCTTACCTGATAACGCAACTTTCAGAACTTCTTCAACATCACTGGTTTTTGTAAGTCCAGCTGATCCCTTTACATGCTCTTCAGTGATTCCGCCAAGACTTGCAGTTGCCTGCATTAGGTTAATTGCATGTCTCATATCTCCTTCAGAATAATCATAAATTGCCTTGAGACCTTTTTTGTCAAATTTTACCTTCTCGTTTTTAGCAATCTCCTCCAGTCTTTTGATGAGATCTTCTTCTGGAATTGTGGTGAACTTGAAGGTAGCACATCTACTTTGAATGGGTTCAATAATTTTTGAGATATTATTTGCAATGAAAATAAATCTGCAAATTTTTGCAGTATCTTCGATAATTCTTCTTAGTGCAGTTTGAGCATCTGCAGTCATCTCATCTGCTTCATCTAAAATAATAATCTTAAATGGCACCTCTTCCATTCCAGCAAACCTTGAAAACTTCTTAACTTTCTCTCTCACCATGCCAATTCCTCTCTCATCAGATGCGTTAAGTTCAAGTGTGTAATCTTTGAAATTTTCTCCCAAGATTTGATTTGCAATACATAATGCAGCAGTTGTCTTTCCAACTCCAGCAGAACCTGAAAACATCAAGTGTGGCATATCTGTTGGATCTTTGATTAATGCCTCCAAACTACCAATAATCTCAGTTTGGTTTACAATCTCTGAGAGCTTTGTTGGACGATACTTTTCTACCCACATACCGCTTCCAAACATGAGTCCTAAAGCCTAACCCCCTTTAATAAATCCGAATTGGTTATTGTATAATACCATATCTTAAAATCAAAATTTCCCCTAATCCATCTGCGATCAGCCTGAAATTAATTAGGATCAATTGATCTCACTAAATTGTTAACAGAATTGATCGATCCGATACTTGAGGATCTAAAAGAGGATAAGTGATCTCACATGGAAATTGATAAAGTAGAAAAAGTGCATTCTATTGGATACCATCTAAAGGATGCGAAATTTACAGTAAATCAGGACTTTAAATTCAATGTGGCAGGAGTAAAAATTGAAGCAACTCAAGGAGACACTAACAACATTCCTCAATGGGTGGGAAAAATTTTGTCTGATAATAATTTGGGAGTATTGGATTCTCCAGATATGATTACGGAACTAAAACAAGCACTATCAAAAGAAAAGATGGTTGGAGAATATCAAATATCTACACTTGATCCACATTTTTACATAAAATTAAGAGAATCCATGAAAGAATTGAACCATGATGATTTTGATAAAGTTGAAAGCATGATGCTAGAATTATTTAGAATGAGACGAGGCAAACTAGTAAAGATGGCAGACTCTATCAAACTAAATTCAGATTTGTACAATAAACTAACTGTTGAAGAAAATATCTTTTACAAAACAATCTATGATAACAGCAAAGAATTTGAAAAACAAATTACAGGGGGCTTAAATGAGCAGCAAACAAGCTAGTACTTTTACAGATTCTGCTTTATCAGATAAAGTAAAAGAATTCTTAACTAGATTCAAAGATAAGAATGGCAACTACAAGTATGTAGATGCAATCGATGAGATGATGCCAAAGAATGCAAAATACATCATTGTCGATTTTAATGACTTGGTAGTAGAACCACAAATTGAAGTAATGTTTTCTACAAACCCTGATAGAATATTTGATGCGTTTTCTAGAGCAATCAAAGAAGCACTACAAACAAGATTTCCTGATTATGCTGAAAAAATCAAAGATGAAGTCCGTGTAAGATTAATTAATTTTCCACTTGAACGAAGTTTAAGACAAATCAATGCTGAAACAATTGGTTACATTACAAGCGTTTCAGGAATGGTAGTTAGAGCATCAGAAGTAAAGCCTCTTGCAAAAGAACTAGTCTTTGTCTGTCCTGATGAACATACAACTAAAATAATTCAACTAAAAGGAATGGATGTAAAAATTCCTATTGTGTGTGATAATCCAAACTGTAAACAACGAGACTTTGAGTTAAAACCCGAAGCAAGTAAGTTTATTGATTTTCAGATTCTAAGATTACAAGAACTTCCTGAGGATTTGCCTCCGGGACAACTTCCTCACTATATTGATGTCACAATTAGGCAGGATTTAGTAGATAATTCGAGGCCTGGTGATAGAATTATTCTTACAGGTGTGGTAAGAGTTGAACAAGAATCAGTTGCAGGAATTCAAAGAGGTCACAGTGGATTGTATCGATTAAGAATTGAGGGAAATAACATTGAATTTTTGAGTGGTCGTGGTTCTAAAACTGATAGAAAAATTGGAAGAGAGGAGATCTCACCTGAAGAAGAAAAAATGATCAAATCCCTTAGTCAGAGCTCTGATGTTTATCAAAGACTAATAGATTCATTTGCACCACACATACAAGGACAAGCATTAATCAAAGAAGCCATTCTGTTGCTCATTGTAGGTTCCAATCAGAGATTACTTGGTGATGGAAGTAAAATTAGAGGAGACATTAACGTATTTCTAGTTGGAGATCCTGGTACTGCAAAAAGTGAGATGCTAAAATTCTGTGCAAGAATTGCACCAAGGGGTTTGTATACTTCTGGCAGAGGTTCAACTGCTGCAGGACTTACAGCTGCTGTAGTTCGAGATAAAACAGGAATTATGATGTTAGAAGCTGGTGCTGTAGTACTTGGTGATCAAGGTCTTGTAAGTATAGATGAGTTTGACAAGATGAAACCTGAAGATAGAAGTGCTTTACACGAAGTTATGGAACAGCAATCAGCAAGTATTGCAAAGGGCGGTATTGTTGCCACACTTAATGCTAGAACCTCAATTTTAGCTGCAGCAAACCCTATGTATGGAAAATATGATCCATTCAAAAATATTACAGAAAACGTAAACTTGCCAATTCCATTACTTACTAGATTTGATTTGATCTTTGTTGTCAGAGATATCCCAACTAAAGAACGAGATGAAAAGATTGCAAGACATATAATTCAAAGAAACACCACTCAGGGAACAGATAAAAAATCTGTCATTGAGATTGATTTGCTTACAAAATATCTTTCATATGCAAAACGTGGCATTCCTGAATTAACAAAAGAAGCAGAAGAAAAAATCCTATCCTATTATCTCCAGATGAGAAATGTAGAATCTGAGGAAATGATCACTGTGACTCCAAGACAGTTAGAGGGAATTATTCGACTTTCTACTGCAAGAGCAAGATTACTCATGAAAGACAAGGTGGAAGAAGAGGATGCTGAACGTGCAATATTCCTTATTCAGAGCATGCTTCAAGATGCAGGAGTTGATGTCAATACTGGAAAGGTAGATCTTGGAGTATTACAAGGAAAGCCAAGAAGTGAAGTCTCCAAGATGCAATTATTCATGGATGTTCTAAAAAGTCTTGAAGGAGACAATAAGGTTCCAGTAGAGGAAAGAACATTTGTCAAAGAACTTGAAAAGAGTGAAAAATTCACTGAAGAGGAGGCAAGAAACTATATCCGAAGAATGCTCAGAGAAGCATCTATTTATGAATCAAAACCCGGTCACTATAACCGAGTATGAAAATTGAGCAACTAGATCTTCCAAAACCTGCAATTGACTTTTTACAATCACAAGGTTTTAAAAAATTATATCCACCACAAGCAGACAGTGTAAAGTCTGGATTATTAAAAGGCAAAAGCATTCTTGTATCTGCTCCTACTGCAAGTGGAAAGACTCTGATTGCAATGCTAGCAATGATTAGTTATCTTTCTAAAAATACTGGTAAGGTGATTTATCTTAGTCCCTTACGTGCATTAGCTGCTGAAAAGTTTTCAGAATTTAAAAAATTAGAAAAAGTAGCATTGGGGAAAAAAATCAAAGTTGGAATATCCACTGGGGATTTTGAAAATATTGAAAAAAATCTTGAGAAAAGTAACGTATTAATTTTAACAAATGAAAAGATGGATTCAATTATTAGACATGGTGTAGAATGGGTTGAAGAAATTGAATTGGTAATTTCTGATGAAGTGCATTTGATTGGAGATGAAAGTCGAGGCCCAACACTTGAAATGATTTTAACTCA
>CAZBBN010000017.1:11196-12487 GCA_964490195.1 uncultured Nitrosopumilaceae archaeon | reverse complement strand
ATACAAATACATAAATTCACTAATTCTTATTTTAAAACATGGCAACACACGGTTCACTTACCAAAGCAGGTAAAGTACGAGGGCAAACTCCTAAAGTCGAAGGAAGAAAAATTGTGGGTGACAGTTCCAGTGTTGCAAACAAAGGTAATTTCAAAAAGAGATTTGTCCTAGGCAGATTCCCTGGTCAAAACAAACCTGGACAAAGAAGAAAGAGACGCTAGTCAATTTTTGCCAAATTTATCATTTTACGATCTATTTCTAAAACAATACTCTTATAAAGTACTGGTACCGTACCATACGGTATGGTAGAAGATTTAAGATTAGATAGTTTGGAGGGCGTAGGTCCTGTAACTACAAGAAAATTATCCGATGCAGGTGTCCACAACGTCATGGATCTCATCGTCAGAGGTCCTGTAGAAATTGCAGACATAACTGGAATGGAAAAGGACACTGCTGAAAAAATTGTCAATAAAGCCCGACAACATTTAGTTGATGGAGGATTAATTGCTAAACACTTTGTTAGTGCAACTGAAATTTATAAACACAGACAAAGTATTGGTAAAATTACAACTGGTACAAATTGTCTTGATACATTATTTGATGGTGGTATTGAGACTCAAGCCTTAACAGAAGTCTATGGTGAATTTGGTTGTGGTAAAACACAATTTGCCCATACAATGTCCGTGATGGTTCAAAAAACCAAAGAAGAAGGTGGCCTTGAAGGAAGTGTCCTGTACATTGATACTGAAAACACTTTCAGACCTGAAAGAATTGTATCTATTGCCAAAGCTCATGACATGGATCCAGAAAAAGTTCTAGATAACATCATAGTTGCACGTGCATATAATAGTGCACATCAAGTGTTAATTCTAGAAGAGGCTGGTCCTATAATTGAAGAAAACAATGTTAAACTAATTGTAGCGGATTCTGCAGTTGGATTATTCCGTGCTGAATATCTTGGAAGAGGAACATTGTCAGTTAGACAACAAAAACTAAATCACTTTGTTCATTTACTATCGAGAATTGCAGAAACATACAACTGTGCTGCAATTGCAACCAATCAAGTTATGGCATCGCCTGATGTCTTCTTTGGAGATCCAACCAGACCTATTGGTGGAAACGTAGTTGCACATACAAGTACCTATAGAATCTACTTTAAGAAATCAGGTAAGAAACGAATTGCTAGAATGGTTGATAGTCCTCACCACCCTGAAGAGGAAGTAATCTTTGCTCTAGGCGAAGCAGGTGTAATAGATCCTGAAGAAGCTGAGAAAAAGACGAAAAAGACTAC
>CAZBBN010000017.1:10990-11096 GCA_964490195.1 uncultured Nitrosopumilaceae archaeon | reverse complement strand
GCGAAGCAGGTGTAATAGATCCTGAAGAAGCTGAGAAAAAGACGAAAAAGACTACTAAAAAAGCAACTAAAGCCGCAAAAGAGCCTGAGGTAGAGGCTACAGTAGA
>CAZBBN010000017.1:5228-10890 GCA_964490195.1 uncultured Nitrosopumilaceae archaeon | reverse complement strand
AACACCTGAGGTAGAGGCTACAGTAGAAACACCTGAGGTAGAGGCTACAGTAGAAACACCTGAGGTAGAGGCTACAGTAGAATCCAAAGTAAGTGACGAATCAGAAGATTCAGAACCCATTGAAGAATAATTCTTCTACTTTTTCTTCATTTATTTTTGAATCTTCTTTTCTTTTCAACACTATTGATTAAATTATAATATCATTTGAGACTATCAATAAATCATGACAGATCTCTATAGATTACTTCCAGAAGAGATGGAACAACTAGTAATTGATATGGGTTATCCAAGATATCGTGCAGATCAAATTCTACTTCCATTATATTACAAATTTCCTAAAGACATCAACGACATACCACAATTACCAAAAAAATTAAGAGAAGACCTGACTGAAGCTGGATACACCATTGACTCTGCAAAAGAAACTCATAGAATTGTAAGTGATGACGGAGAGACAACTAAACTTTTACTTAATCTAAATGATAACAATGCTGTAGAAACAGTTCTAATGCAATATCCTTCATCCAAAATTGGCGGTCATCCAAGATCAACGATTTGTGTTTCTACTCAAATTGGATGTGCAATGGGATGTGTGTTTTGTGCAACAGGACAGATGGGGTTCAAAACAAATCTTACTGCAGAACATATTGTATCTCAAGTAATTCATTTTGCAGAAATTTTAGAGAAACGAGGAGAACATGTAACAAATTTGGTATTTATGGGAATGGGTGAACCCATGGCAAACTATGATGAGATGATTCGAGCCATACGAATTTTAACACATGATAGAGGCTTTGGACTTGGTCAACGTCACATAACAATTTCTACAATAGGGATTGTACCTGGAATAGATAAACTCGCTGAAGAAAATTTACAAATTGGTCTTGCTATATCACTTCATTCTCCAAACAACAAATTGAGAAAAGAGCTTGTTCCAACTGCTGAACCAAATTCAGTTGAAGATATCATTGATGCAGGAAGACGTTATTTCAAAAAGACTGGAAGACGTGTGACGTTTGAATATGCTCTGATGGGAGGAATAAATGACTCTTCTGAAATTGCAGAAGAACTATCTAGACTTTTGAAAGGCAATGGCTCTCATGTTAATCTAATTCCAATTAATCCAACTGCCGGGGATTTTAGAAGACCATCAAAACAAAGAGTCCTTGAATTTGAACGAATTTTATCTAATGCAGGGGTAAATTGTACTATTCGAGTAGAAAAAGGAACTGAGATCTCAGCTGCCTGTGGGCAACTTAGAACCGATATAGTTGGCTAATTTTCACCAAATCATGTTCTAAGTCTTAAAATAGGGCTTTCAGAGATTTTACACTAAATGGCAACTAAGAAATCCCATGGTCGTTCACATGGATTTAAACATAAATCTAGATCTGTTATGAAGAAAAAGGCTCCTAGAGGGGTCTCATTCTTGTTACGTGAATACCAAGAAGGTCAACAAGCACTTGTCATTATTGATCCTAGACAGCACAAAGGATTGCCACACAGAAGATACCATGGTAAAGTAGGTGTCATTACAAATGTTGGTAGACGTGCAATAACACTTGATGTGAAATTAGGTGAGAAATCGAAAACCTTAATCACTAGATTGGATCACATAAAACCATTCGGTGTATGATATGGAAGAAGTACAAAAGAAACAAGCCATTTCTCTTTCAGAAGTTAAAGAAATCTTAGGTAAAGTTGATCCTGAAGATATGGATCAAATCCAACGATGGACTTATGATTATGTTTCAAAGTTTGCATCAATTGAACCAAAGGATGCAAAAGAAATGAAAAAGCAACTCATCAAAGAATGTGAATTAACAGAAGATGAAGCTGTTGAAATTGTTAACATTAGACCAACAAGTTTAGCTGAACTTCGTTCCTTTACATTCGGTTGGAAAAAACTAATTCTTGCTGAAACTCTCGAAAAAATGCTCAAGATAATCAAGGGGCATTCCTAAGTTTTTCGGAGAATTTTATTTTGTATAGGGCACAATCCCCACCTAGGAAATATGAGGAACACGCATATGTTTTAGATTTTAATCCTAGAGGAAAATCATCAACAGTACGAGGACGAGAAGGAATTATTGTTACTGCAATCGGAGAAGATCGTCTTACTCTTTTAGAAGTTCTTGGACTACCAAATTCGACTTTCGAAATAGGTGAGAAAATCTATATCGGAAAAGATGGAAGAACTAAAGTTCTATCTGTTTTAGGAAAAATGGAATATGAAAAAATTTCATCATCTGCACAAAGTGAATTACCTACAGTTGTAGAAAACATTGTAACTAATAATGAACCAAAATTTGTGGAATATCTTAACAAAGCACAACCATTGACACCACGAATTCATGCCCTTGAATTAATTCCTGGAATTGGGAAGACATACATGAAAATAATGCTAGAAGAGCGAGAAAAGAAAAAATTTGAAAGTTATGCTGATTTACAAGAAAGAGTTGGATTCAAAGAACCAATCAAACACATTTCTGAACGAATCATGGATGAAATCACTGGCGAAAGTAGAATGAATCTCTTTGTTAAGAGATGATAAAACGCAAACGATTCGGACAACACTTTCTCAACTCAAATTCAATAGCAAAAACCATTGTTTCTGAGGCTAAAATCACCAAAAATGATGTTGTTTTTGAATTAGGGACTGGGTTGGGAATCTTAACTCCCTTACTGTGTAAGAAAGCAAATAAGGTAATTTCAGTTGATATAGATAAACAACTAATTGAAAATGCAAAATCTGTATTCTCAAACATTGATAATTTAATTTTGAAATCCGGTGACGGTTTAAAGAATAAGGACTCTTTCTCGATTTTTGTCTCAAATCTTCCTTATTCTAAGAGCAAAGAAACAATTGAATGGCTTGCAGAGTCTTCTTTTTCACATGGAGTGATAATGGTTCAAAAAGAATTTGCAGAGAAATTACTTGCAAAATCATCTAAAAAACGTAAGGCCATAAGTGTAATAGCTGATCATGCATTTAAAATCATGGTTCTATCCAATGTGGGCAAAAATAATTTTTCACCACCACCAAAAGTTGATTCTGTGATCTTAAAAATAGTGAAGAAAAATATCATGAACAAAGATGTAATTCAAACAATTAACAAAATTTTTTCGTATAGGCGGAAAACCATTAAAAATATTTTAAAACAATTCCGTAAAGAAACTGTAATGGATAAAAGAGTGGATGATCTTTCTGGAGATGAAATAATCAATCTTGCAAACCAAATTCTTGAAAAATGACGAATATCCTCCTTCTGAGGATACTTTTTTCATAGTAAATAATATTGAAAATGAAAAAGGAAATTTTGCCTTAGATGTTGGAAGCGGTTCTGGATATTTGACAAAATTGCTTTCTGAGAATTTTTCTTTTGTGGTTGGAACTGACATTAACTATAACGTCTTAAAAGATCAAACTTACAAAACAAAAAACCTTGTTTGCTGTAGTGGTTCTGATGCATTAAAAATAAAGTTTGATTTTATTGTATGTAATCTGCCTTATCTTGCAACTGATAAAATATTGGATATTGCAACAGATGGTGGTGCAGAAGGATTTGAGATTCCAAAAAAAATCTTTGATTCTGTAATTAACAATATTACAGAACACGGAAAATTTGTTTTTGTTACATCATCATTGTCTAACTATCAAAAATTAATTGATTATGCTCAAGAGTTAGGCTTGAAAACCCGTATTATGGCAAAAAAGAAACTTTTCTTTGAAGAATTAATTCTAGTAGAAGCTTGTAACTAATTATTTTCTTAGTTTTTCTTTTGCATATGTGATCATTGCATCTGTCATCTGTGTAGTTGATGCGTTACCTCCAATATCCCAAGTTACTGTTTTTCCCTCATTGATCACTCGATCCATTGCATCAAATATTGCATCTCTAATTTCTTTCTCACCAAGATATTCTGCCATCCAAGCACCTGATAGAACCGTCGCTGTAGGGTTTACTTTATTTTGTCCTGCAAATTGTGGTGCACTTCCATGTGCTGCTTCAAACATTGCGAAATTATCTCCCATATTTGCAGAATAAATTAATCCAATAGATCCAACTAATCCAGAAGCTAACTCTGAAATAATATCCATGAACAAATTAGTACTTACAAGAACCGCACCATTAAACTGCTCAGGAGCTATTACCATCTGTTGTGCCATATTGTCAATGTACATCTCTGATAATTCAACATCTGTTCCTTCAACAGCTTTTTGAGCAGAATTCCAAAATATTCCATCTGTCTCTTTTAGAATATTTCTTTTGGTAATTGCAACCATTTTTTTCAGATTGTATTGTTTGGCCCAATTCATCGCAGAATTTAGAAATCTGTCACAACCATGTCTTGTAATTTTTCTAATTGCAATTGATGCATCATCTGAAATTTTTGCTTCAATACCTGCATACAATCCTTCAGTTGCTTCTCTAAAACAAACACAATCTAATTTTCTATCTGGTGTTAATCTATCATAAGTTTTAGTTGGTCTAATGTTGGAATACAATTCAAATTTTTGACGTAAAGTAACTGCTACACTTCTAGGAGCTCCTGGAACTGGAATTGTTGTGGTTGGTCCCTTAAAACATGCATCAGATTCTTCTAAAATCTTTATTGTTTCATCAGGAATGTATGATTTGTCTTTTCTACCATTTTTATCCCACTGCTCTGAGCCAGCTTCACAGAGAATAATTTCTGATTGAATATTACATTCTTTCAAAATTTTTAGCATTGCATCTACTACCTCTGGTCCAATACCGTCTCCTTTCATAATTGCTGCTTTTTTACTCAAAACTGCATGGTTTTGAAGAGTTTATTATTTAATTCTACCTTGCAATCGAAATATTTTCTACATATTTTCTATAGTGATGATTTAATACCCAATTTACCAAAGTAATCTCAAATGAAGATAGTTCAAATTTCTGATCTACATGTTGGGTCGCAATTTTTACAAGACAAATTTGATACTCTAGTTGCTGAAGTAAATGAACTTAATCCGGATGTGATTGTAATTACTGGTGATTTGACAAATGAAGGCTTGATGAAAGAATATGAACAATGCAAATCTATGTTAGAAAAATTCAACACGAAAAAAATTATTGCAATTAGTGGAAACCATGATTATAGAAATACAGGTTATCTATTATTCAAAAAATTCTTTCCATTTGAAGCTGTAAATGAATTAGATGATGATGTAGTTTTAGTTACAGTTGGAACTGCTAGACCTGATAGAAATGAAGGTGAAGTCGGTTATAGACAAAATTTGTGGTTAGAGAGAACTATGAAAAAGTATAAAGACAAAGTAAAGATTGTTGCAATGCATCATCATTTGATTGCAATTCCTGACACTGGCTCTGATCAGCTTACTGTTGTTGATGCAGGTGATGTACTCCGAACTGTTTTGGATTCCAAAGTTGACATAGTTTTATGTGGACACAAACATAGGCCTTGGGCTTGGAATTTTAGAACTTTGACTGTTGTAAATGCTGGAACTGCCACATCTGAACGAGTTCGTGGTTTCTTTGAAAACACCTACAATATTCTAACTATATCTGACAAAAAAGTTCACGTGGATCTCAAAATAGTGGGTGGAAAAAGACTACCGATTGATGAAATCGTGAATAATTATAGCCAATTTACCGACGAGTGAATTTATTTA
>CAZBBN010000017.1:0-5128 GCA_964490195.1 uncultured Nitrosopumilaceae archaeon | reverse complement strand
TTATTTACAGATTAAATCTAGGCATCTTTGTGCGGGGGTCGCCTAGCCTGGTAGGGCGTAGGATTGCTAATCCTATGTCCGCAAGGACACGGGGGTTCAAATCCCCCTCCCCGCGCTTAGATTACTAATAATTTGCCCACAATTCAAACAGTTGAAGCATTTCACTTTGATCCCAGCGGTGCACCACATACATGCATTGTAGTCTTTAAGGTAACTGCAGGGGATAGAAACTTGTCAAACATACAGATTTTGATACCATCTGACATTGACCAATTTGATACACACATCGATGGTCTATTTGCTGGAGACGATACTGACTTGGTAACACATGTGCATGCATTAGATCCTACAACAATAACTGCAAGAGTTGCAAGCTACCAGTTAGATGAATAAATACTGAGGATTTTTCCTCTTTTTTATTTTTAAACCTAAATACATTCAAATTTTCTACTGATTTTAAGTTGATTCGTATGACAAAAAGACAGATGCTGTCTAGACCATCTCTCTTTAATTTTATCTCATGTTCTATTTTTTCTAAAGTATTGACATTTTACTATTGTTCTACGATGCTCATGTTTAACATGTTTTACTAATTCTTCATGATTTGAGAATTTTGCATTACATTGTGTACAGTCATTTTTCTTATCATGAAAAAACTTCATTAAAACGAATTATGTCAAAATGAATTTTAATTCATGTTTGTCATTTTTGAGACTCATGTGGATGATTTACTAAATCAATGTCTCGAGTTTCAGGATTGAATCGAACTCCAACTAATATTGCAACCGCCCCAATTATGATGTTAAATGCCAATAAATATGGAATGTGTTGATTATCTATTGAAAACAAGTTAATTGCAATCATTGGTGCCCAGGCACCAATGATTAGTCCTGCACTATAAGCAAAACTTGATGCGCTGTTTCTAATTCTTGTGGGGAATCGTTCAGATAAGAATGCGGGGATTGGACCCCAACCTGAAACTGTAATGACAGTAAGAATAACAACATAGCCTAAAATTGCAAAAAGACTGGTAGATTCAAATAAAAATAATGATAATGGTACAGATAAAACAATTGATGCTTTTGCAAAAATAGAAAATGTCTTTAAACGTCCTATTCGTTGACTAATACTGCCTGCAAAGAATTCCCCAAAAAGTGCAGTAGATGTACCTGCAATCATTACTAGTGCAATATCTGAACGAGTAATGTGTACATAGTTCTCTAAAAATGTGGGCATAAATCCAAGAGATGTGTAATACAGGTAGTGAAGTCCAGATGTTATCAACATAACCGATAAAAATCTTCTTCGATGTTCCTTGCTTAGAATTTTCTTTAATGGAAAATCATGTATTCCGTGTTTTTCTTTTTTGTCTAACCATACAGTTGATTCACTCATTTTCAGTCTTATAATTAATGAAAATATTCCTGGAATCAGGCCTGATATGAATAATATTCTCCAACCAAATTCTGAAAACTGATTATCCGAATAAGCTGAACTTACTATAGTAAATGAAATTGCTGCCATGATAAATCCTAGAGAAAAACCTCCTTGCAAAAATCCCGACATGGAGCCTCTTTTTTCTTTAGTGGCACTCTCCATTGTCAACACAGAACCACTTCCCCACTCTCCTCCTGCAAAAAACCCTTGAACGAATCTTAGACAAATTAATAATATTGGCGCAAGTAATCCCACTTGACTCCATACCGGCAAGAAACCCATAGAAAATGTTGCTATGGAAAAACCAATTATGGTGATCATCATTGTTTTTTTCCTTCCAAATTTATCGCCATAGTTTCCAAAGAATGCCCCACCAACTGGTCTGATTATTAATGCAATAACATATGCTGCAAATGATGATAATATGCTGATTGTAGGATCCTCAGATGGAAAAAAAAGTTGACTTACTGAAGTCAAAACAAATAACATTAAAACTAAATCATAACCATCAAGAGCCCAGCCCATCCATGATCCAAACATGGATGTTGTCTGTTGTCTGCTAAGTCCAAACATTTCTGGAATTCCAAATAAAGATCAAATCAAAATGCCGTCATTACTATTCTTCATTATTTTATTATCTTGTTCATAACCTTCTCTAAGTTCAATCTGATGTTCTTCTTCTATCTTATCTTGTTCTAATTTCTTCCATTCTTTTTCTAGATCTCTGTTGGTTTTTTTAGACATAAAATATAATTCACATCATGATATATTATCCAGGTTACATTTATCAAATTTGACATTATCATTTTAGCAAAATGTGGTGTTTTTCTAGGGTTGACAAATAATGTGTTAAATTATGGTTAATTTAACAGCACTACCATTACTATCCCAAGCAAAAATATCATTATCCTCATATGGAAATCTCACAATCAGAGATATCAATTCAAAAAAGTTATTCAAGTCAGTCACAGAAGGATTGGCATGACCACTTGGATGTGAATGAACAGTTCCGACATAACTCATATCTACAGGCAACATATAATGTGGAAATCCAGAAGAAGAATGCGCACTAAATGCAAATGGTGGAATGACTAATCCATCAATTAGTATATTTCCTTTTTTTGATTTTCCACGCAAAATAAGGATGCCTTCATTTGGGTGGTTCATATGACAATAAGACAGTATGCTGTCTAGAACATCTCTCTTTAATTTTACCTCGCGTTCTATCTTTTCTGCAGTATTTTGTTTTGCTTTTTTTGTTCTAAAAAACATGATTATAAAATTATTTTTTAAATGAAAAAATATTCTCTTGTCTGTGGCCTATAATTCCAGATGATATTATTTCCATTCCATTTATCAAAAATGATATGGAAAGAAGTATAATAATTGTAAACATGGCAAGATCTTGAAATAGAACTATTGGTACTGTCAAACTCAAAACCAATGCACCAGTGCCAATAGAGATTCCTCGTTGAAGAGTAGACCACTTGTGAGTCACTCCAAGAGTCATTGCAGACAATCCTACAATAATCATTGTAATTGAAAGTAATGCAATCATTGCTTCAATTGCCATTTCAGGGTACAGTAAAACTAGAGCCGCAAGAATCATCACGGCAGTACCTGAACCTATCAGTAATCCCTTTAATTTCCCAGAATGTATTTTGGATGAGAACCCCATGCTGAGGTTTCTTATACCGAAAAATAATAACGCAAATGAAAACAATACAACTAAAATCTCCATCGCAATTTCTGTATTTAATATAATTACTATGGAAAGTATTATGCTTGAAATTCCAAATATAATTTCTAAAATTCTTAACCAAACAGACTGTTTTTTCTCAGTCATTTTATAAAAAAAGTTAGGATGTGACTGATATTGTGCCAATCATCCATGGATGAACCATGCAAAAGTAGTTGTAATTGCCAGGTGTGTCAAATGGGAATTCAAAAGTACTTCCTGCCAAAATCAAACTGCTGTCAAAATTACCGTCTGGTCCTTCAGATGGACTTCCGCTAGTAACAGTATGAGCAGCAGTATCTTGATTTGTCCAGATTACTACATCATCCACATTGATATTCACAGATGATGGTAAATAACACTCATTTGCTTCTTCACAACCAGGAGCTGAACTTCCAACAGGAATGTCTACATGGATAATTTGAGGACCTGTGTCTCCTTCTCTTGCAGTACCCTTGTAATCTTCAGAACTTTCTTTGAATGCTTCTTCTTCCACAGCCATCTCAGCTGCTTTTACATCTTCTTCAAACTGTTGGTTTTCTTTGATTACTTTGTCTGGCGGATTTTCAGCTCTTACTTTTGCTGCAATATCTGCAAAAGGTTCCGTTCCTGTTGTTTTTTCATTTAGCGGATCTGCCATCTGACGTTCTGTGGTAGCAATATCTTTTTCTACAGTATTGCCAACATCCAAAACAGAACTCTCAACTGAAGTAACGTCTTTAGATATGGTCTTCTCCAATGAAGAGCCTCCGGCAGCAATTCCAACAAAAATAATAACAGTTGCCACAGCTACAATCATTCCAAGCTTGTCTGCGCTAGTCATTGCTGAACATACATGATTTGTTACATATAACAATGCTCATATTTGCCATTTTTGGTGATTGACAAATATTTAATTAGAATAATACTTTTTTTAAATACTAATAAAATGAAGAAATACATGATGAGCGAATTAAATTATTTTGGAATATTTTTTTTATCTTTTTTCACTCTGATTGGTATTGTATCTGTTGGATTAATCCCAGCAGACGCAGCTATGGATGCTGGTAAGATAATAATCCTTAAAGACGATTTACCGCATAACGGTGAACCCTTGTTGAACAAAGAACAGATACAAGAATGTGAGAATTTCTATTATGATTATACCACGTTACCTGAACCAGAATTTAATAAAAAATACTTTTATCATCAATTTATTGGTGATTGTGTTTTGTTATATGATGATCAAATTTGGCAATATGAAGGGGAGGATAGATACGATAAGCTTTCTTTTAGATTGACTGAATTGCGAGAAAACCTTGATGAGACGAGAAGCAAACAAATTGAATCTATGCCTGAATTCACTACAAGATATGTAACAGAATCTGAACTTCCTGGAAAATTCATCTATGTCTTTGAAGTATGTGCTAAAAATGATTCAATAAATGCCAATAATATTGTTGTAGCATCGGATAAAGATATAATCCCCGCAGTGCGATTTCCTGATGAATTTATCATCAGATCTGATACATGTGAAGAATTTGAAGTAGAAATTGCAGCTTCCGATTCAAATTTAATTCGTGTACACAATCTCAACGAAGAACGTGAAGTTAATTTATCTAAAACTATTGTGCCTGAAATTAATATGGATGAATCTAAAAATATAATCTCAATAAAATCTCCTCGAGAACAAGTAAAATCTGGTGTTGATTTTGAGGATGTTAAATGTATGCCAGGATTTGAATTAATCATGAAAAATTCTGATGATTCTCCTGCATGTGTTTCTCCTGTAACCAAAATCAAATTAATTGACAGAGGATGGGCCAAATCACAATAGAACAATTACACAATGAATTAAAGATGAAAAAACAAGTTTGTTTACCTGAGTTCGGAAGGCTGCCGTGAAGGGAGGTGGGGGCGTGAATGTGTGAGTTCCGATGTTTGGCTTTTCATGGTAATACATACTGCATACTG
>CAZBBN010000016.1:0-13094 GCA_964490195.1 uncultured Nitrosopumilaceae archaeon | reverse complement strand
GGCTTCATGACCACAATTACACAAAGCATCCTTTTTTACATCATTAAGTGATTTTTCTGCATATACTCCTAATCTAAGATATGCTTCACCATCATGTCCTTTCTTAAATCGTTCATAATTTTCAGACTTTGGCAATACTTTGAAAAATGACAAATTGGTTTCAGGTTTTTGAGAATCTGAACCCATGATGAACCAATAATTATCATCAATTTCTACAAATCTGATTTTGATGGATGGATCTACCCACCAATGAATTGTATCATGCCAAATAGATGCAGATTCTTTTCGGTCAGTAAATAAAGGAACTACATTCATTCTAAGGTCATAATATCGATAAGCAACACCTACAAAGTCATCAAACCATGGAATTGAAGATTGGGAAGACAACGCAGACAGATCAGCCTAGAGCTTATTTATCTGATTTGAATGAATGGTAATACCCTTATATCTGAGTTTGAGATTAACATACGTATGGTTTCCTATAGAACTAGTATGCAAATAGTTGCAGATCTGCTTGCTGCTACTGAACAGTCTGGACAGGAAGGCATCAAAACAACTTCACTCCTAACAAAGGCAAATTTATCACATTCAAGATTATCTAAATTCTTGCAGAATTTAACCGGTGCAGGACTAATTAACAAAATTGAATTTGATGGAAAGAATACTTTTGTAATTACATCAAAAGGAAGACAATATTTGGAATCTTATGCAAACTTTTCCAGTATTGCAGAATCATTTGGATTAGAACTTTAAAATCTATTTTCTTGATCTTCTTTTAGCATTAGCTTTTTGTCGTTCTTTTTTTTCTTTGTAGGAGCTGTAAACAAAAATAATGATTATTCCTGCAATGGCGGCATAAAATAGTGGAATAAGAGGTGGATCTCGGAATTCTCCTGAAGAAGGTTCAACAAATGCAATAGGAATAGTCACAACCATAAAGATCAGGATTACCAGAAGGTATTTGTCCACAAATGGATTTATTTACAAAACCATATATCTTTTTGATTCAGGAAAGATACATAGAAAAAGTATGGCAAAAATACTTGAAATAATAGGATTAGTTCTTGTTGCAATAATGTCAATAAGTTTTGTTGGAGGATTTCAACCTACTATTCAACCTGGATTATCACCATTATTTTGGGGTTTTGCTGGTGCAACATTAATCATTATTGTTTATAGAAAAATGAAACGAAAACAAAAAGAAGCAAAGTAATTAAAAAATTCAGAAATTGTAAAGAACTGATCAGACATTGATCAACCGACAGATCTATAAAGGACGATTCAACGTAATTTATGAGGGGAGTATGGCAGAGCAATCAAAACAATGGTGGGAAGGTTTAGGAAAAGAATTAGAAATTGATATTGAAACCTTCGATGAATAAGTAGATAAAAAATCTAAATAATTTTAAAAATTTTATAAATCAAAGCCTCGGACGGGATCTGAACCCGCGACCTAACGCTTACGAGGCGTTCGCTCTACCAGGCTGAGCTACCAAGGCACTTTTGGATAAATCCATCAGAGTTAATAAAAAGCCTTTCAGAGTTGGATTAATTGAAGAAAACTATTTCTGGAGTCAGAGGAGTGTTTGGAGAAGATCTCAACCTAAAAGATGTGTTAGAATTTTGTAATAACTTTTCAAGTTTAATCAAATCACAAAAATGTGTTATTGGAAAAGATACTAGACCTTCAGGAGATATGATAAAAAATGTGGCCGGTGCCGAATTGATGAAAAATGGAATTGATGTTTTTAATTTAGAAACGGTACCAACCCCCGTAGTTTTTAGAGAAGCAAGAAAATATGGAGCAGGACTAGTTATTTCTTCTTCACATAATCCAATAGAGTGGAATGGGATGAAATTCATTATTGAAGGAAGAGGAATTAATGAACACGAACTTCCCAAAATAATTGAACATCAAGAAAATTTAAAATCAAAAATTGGGACTGAATATGATATCATCTCATCATACATAGAAGATGCAAAAAAAATCATAGGAGATATTGAAAATAAACCTAACATAGTAGTAGATATTGGTGGTGGTGCTGCAAGAGGATTTGCACCAGATTTGTTGAGGAAATCAGGGTGTAATGTTGAAGTACTAAATGAAGAGCTTTCACAATGTTCTAGAGGTCCAGATCCTACATCTGATGAATTATCTGAATTAATTTCAGCATCAATTAAAAAAGAAATCGGGTTTGCGTTTGATCTAGATGGAGATCGTTTAGTGGTGGTAAGAAAAGGAGAAAAGCAAACTCCAGATGTAACATTGGGATTAGGAGTTGCAAAATCTCTAGAATTAGGATATAAAGAATTTGTTTTAAGTGTAGATACAAGCATATCGATTGAAAAATTCATCAAAGAAAAAGGAGGCACTGTTAAAAGATCAAAAGTTGGAGAAGCAAATGTAATAGAACTCATGCTAGAAACAAATGCTCAGGCAGGTGGAGAAGGAAGTAGTGGAGGTTTTATTTTACCTGAGTTCAATTACTGTAGAGAAGGTATTCTTAGTAGCGGTTTAATTGCATCCATGTTAGGAACTTCAAAATTTGATGAGATTTTAAATTACATGAAAAGATATTTCCAAATTAGAGAAAAAACTAAAATTGATTCTAATTTTCATGACAAAGTAATAGAAGAAATAAAAAATAAATTTTCAAAAGAATATTCTGAAATAGATTCACAAGATGGAATTAAAGGAATCATTGATGATGACAGTTGGGTTTTGATTAGAAAATCAAATACTGAAGACATCATAAGGGTTTCAACAGAATCAAATAATGAAGAAAGATGTAAAAAAATCACAAAGGACACATTAGAAGTAGTGAAACAAAGTTATGACAAAATTAGATGAATCTACCATAATCAATATTTTTCAGAGGGAATTAGGAAACAAAGAATTTGTTTCTGAAGATGTAGAGACGTTCAATTTAGGAAAAATCAAAATCATTGTTAAAACAGATACGCTTGTAGAAAGTACTGATATTCCATCTAAAATGAGATTGGAAGATGCTGCAAGAAAAAGTATTGTTGCATGTGTAAGTGATTTTGCTGCAAAAGGAATAAAGCCTCGATATGGAATTATTTCGGTGAATCTACCAAAGAATATTTCACGCTCAAAAATTATAGATATTGCAAAAGGTTTCAAAAAAGCTTCTACTGAGTATGGAATTACTATTTTGGGGGGAGATACTAATGCAGGTAAAGAGATTGTGTTTAACGTAAGTATTTTCGGGAATTCAAGCAAGATAATTACAAGAAAAGGTTCAAAAAATGGAGATCTAATATTTGTAACAGGTCCATTTGGATATACAACTGTAGGATTAGATTTACTTCTTGGTAAAAGAAAAGAAAGAGGAAAATTTGCAGAAAAATCAATCAAATCAGTTACAAATCCAAAACCAAAGATTAGTTTCGGATTAAAAAATAAAAAATATTTTTCATCATCTATGGATTCTAGTGATGGGTTATCTACTACTTTAAATGAAATGTCAAAGCAAAGTAAAAAGAAGTTCATCATAAATAACATACCTGTTAGAAATGATTTAGAAAAGTATGCAAAATACCATAAATTGGATTTAATTTCTTTAGTTTTTCACGGGGGAGAAGAATACGAGTTTGTGTTTACAGTCCCCCAAAAATATAAAAAAATAATTGAAAAAAATGCTAGCCTACTTAAAACACCGATTATAGAAATAGGGCAAGTGACTGTAGGTACAGGTGTTTTTGTTAAAGAGGAGAAAAATTATATCAATTTAAGAGATTTAGGATGGAAACATTTTGGATAGTTATTCACCATAAGAAAAATCGCGCTCTACATTATTTACAATACTGAATACGGAATCGGCAGGAAGAACAGAAACACAATCTTTGATCCATAGATCATCAAGATACAGTAATCGTTTCACATCATCTTCGAGAAGATCTTCAGGATTTGAATCAGGATAAAGTAAATGGATTTTATATCCTTCATTAGCAATTTGTTGACATTTTTTTTCAAGGGGCGATAAAACATCATCATTGACCGGGGTTAGAAATTGAAATATGGCAGAGCCAACTAAAGCAACAGATACAGTAATTCCAATTGCCAACAAAAGGATTGATGTCATTAAAGAGTCCAGTTTGAAATAGTATATGAACAATCATCATTTTGAACTCAAATGGCCAAATTTAGTCAAAGTTAAAAAATCAATGTTTTTTAAACCCTTTAAGGTCTGAGTAGACATTGTCAGAAATTGAAGCCCAAGTTGAGGAAGTTTCAGTAGAAGAGGTAGAAACACCAGTTGAGGAAGTAGGAACTGAGCCCAAAGTAGAAACCAAAGCTCAGCCAGAGGCTAAGAAAGAGGGACCTGACAAATGGGGTATTGCTCATATTTACAGTAGTTACAATAATACAATTATTCATATGACTGATCTTACTGGTGCAGAGACTGTAGCTATCAGTTCAGGCGGAATCCATGTTAATGCTGATAGGTATGAATCATCACCATTTGCTGCAATGAAAGCTGCAAATGCAGTTGTAGAATCTGCAAGAACAAAAGGATTTACAGGATTTCACATAAGAGTTCGTGCAGTAGGAGGAGTTGGTTCTAGAGTACCAGGTCCCGGAGCACAAGCTGCAATCAGAGCTTTGGCAAGGGGCGGATTTAAGATTGGAAGAATTGATGATGTAACACCCATTCCTCATGATACCACTAGAAAGAAAGGTGGGAAGAGAGGAAGAAGAGTCTAGTCAGATAATTTTATTTTGATATTACAACCTTTAGAAAGAAAATAATCTGTCATAAATTTGACAAATTTTTGTGGTTGATCATTCCATTGATATTTTTCTAGCATATTAGAAAATTTTTTTTCAATACTAATTTGTAATTCAGGTTTAAAAGCCAATTTAAAAAATGTCCATCCAAATTTTGTTGAAGGTTCGCTAAGTGTATACCCATTATAACATCCTACAAGACTTTCCATATGTGAAAGGGATTTTTTAATTGACAGTAACTCATCAGTGTAATTTTTTGTTCCAATTTCTAATACAATATTCATTCTCCATCACAACTTTCAGATGAGTTCTTACTAAGTTTGTCACTTAGTGAAACAAATTTTCCGTCTTGTTCAACATTAATTTTAGTTTCCATTCTAACATTGAGTCCAACTGATCTAAATAACATCAATAACTTTCCACCATCAATAGTTTCATTTATTTCACCAGTCTTAATTAATTCAAATAATTTATCTACAATAATTTTTGTTTCATTTGGAAATTGTGATTCGGCATTTTCTAAAACTTCTAATCCTCTAAATCCAAGAATATTTACAAGTGAAGCACGTGGTTTTACAGGGATTTTCTCTTTTGGTGATTCAATAGATTCTTTAATTTCTTCTCTTGAAGAAATATTTTTTTGCATTTCAGCAAGTCGTTTTGCCTTTAATATTTCAAGTTCAGAATCTTCTTCGCTCAACCTTTAATCACACCAATAGGCACTAATTTTGCTACTTTTGTGGCTATCCCCAGATTATGAGACACATTAACTACAGCATCAACGTCTTTGTATGCTTGAGGAGTTTCTTCGACAACCCCATCTCTTGTTAATGCTTTGATAAAGATCCCTTGGTCATTAAGAGATTTTTTTACATCATTTTCAGTGTAATTTCTTCTGGCTTTGGATCTAGACATTGTCCTCCCAGCACCATGAGCAGTAGAACCAAAACTCAAATTCATTGAATTTGGCTTACCAAGTAAAATCCAGCTAGAAGTTCCCATAGAGCCAGGAACCAAAACAGGTTGACCTAAATCACGGTATTTGGAAGGAATTTCATCACGGTTTGCAGGAAATGCTCTAGTTGCACCTTTTCTATGCACAACAAGTTTTCGTTCTGCTCCATCAACTTTGTGTTTTTCTACTTTAGCAATATTATGTGCAACATCATAAACTAGTTTCATATCAAGATCAGATTCTGATTGATTAAATACACGTTCAAAAGAATTCCTAGTCCAGTGAGTGAGCATTTGCCTATTACTCCATGCAAAATTTAATGCTGTAAACATTGCTTTTCTATAAGATTCACCTTCTTCAGAATTGTTTGGCACACATGCGAGTTCTCTATCAGGTAAATCTATACCATATTTTTCCATCGCTTGTTCTGAAACTCTAAGATAGTCACTACATACTTGATGACCAAAACCTCTAGAGCCGCAATGAATCAAAACGGTAATTGTTCCTACTTTAATGCCCATTCTGTTTGCAGCTTCTTCATCATGAACTTCTGCAACCTTTTGTACTTCTAGAAAATGATTTCCAGAACCTAAGCTGCCAAGTTGAGGCGCACCTCTTTTTCTTGCTTTATCAGAAACTTTGTTTGGATCAGCATTTTGAATTTGACCATTTTCTTCACAAACATCTGAATCATTTGATGAGCCATAACCATGATCGATTGCCCAGTTTACGCCTTTTACTAAAACCTCATCAAGTTCTGAATGACTAAGTTTTATTGCACCTTTAGACCCAACTCCAGAGGGGATTGAGCTGAAGAGATCATTTACAAGTTCTTTTAGTTTGGAACGAACTGTTTGTTCATCTAAATTTGAACGAAGTAGTCTCACACCACAATTGATGTCATATCCAACGCCGCCAGGGCTAATCATTCCCTCTTCTGCATCCATTGCTGCCACACCACCCACTGGAAAACCATAACCCTCATGCCCGTCAGGTAAAACAACACTATGACTAACTATTCCAGGAATTGATGAAACATTTCGTGCTTGCATGATTGTTCTATCAGACAGCATTTTTTGCAATAATGGTTCATCAGCATAAATTTTCACAGGAACTTTCATTCCAAGATTAGAATCAGCGTCAATTTGATATTGGTTTTCTCCAATTTTTCTTGGGGCATTAGAAGACATGAGTATCGGTAAAAATTTCTTTCAATCCAATTTAAATCATCAGAAGAATTGAAAAAATGATTTTAAAAAAGAACAACCAAACATGGAATTTATGATCTAATTTATCTATGATAAAATAGTTTTATCACAGATGGTAAGAAAAAAGCTAACCGAAAAGGAAAAAGAAAAGGAAAAAGAAGAACAAAAAATTAGAGTAGAAGTATCTCGTGCTGCCAGAAGAAGTGGAAAAAGTATCAAATCAGAAGGGAAGGTAACAAAATCAAGTGCAAAGACAAAAGAAGCCAGATCATCAAAGAAGATTGCAGCTGTACGAAAGAGAACTAGAAGTTAGATTTTTCTAAAAATCTATTTTTCTCAAACCATTATAAATTATTCTTGAAAATAAAAAACATCATATTTTTCATGTAATGATCTAACCAATTCACGACATTTTACCCAAAATTGTTTGTATTCTTGATCAGTCATAGATCTACCATATTCGGAATAAAACCAACCAATAAAATCATCTTCCATATGTCCAAAAACAAATCCAAGATGAAAATCCTCAGACATTTTTATATCGAATTCTTTATGTGGTTGCAATTCATTCCATCTAGCAGCCAAGCCATCAAAGGATTCTTGTGTTTTTTCAAGTAATTGCTCTAATTGATCTAAGGATTTTTTTTCTAACTCCATTGAATCACTTTACAATCAATACAGGTTTCTTTGATTTATGAAGTACATAGTTTGATGTACTACCAAAAAAAAGCTCTTTTGCAGATCCCATTCCTCTTGATCCAATTACAATAAGATCAAAGTTTTGTTTTTCTGCAATTTCAACTATTCTTTTTTCATCATCTCCATAAGACACCCTATCAAAAAACAGAATCCCTTTTTGTGCTGACTTTAATTTGGCTTTTTTCATAATTTTTTGTGCATGCTCCAATAGAATTTTCTCCAAAGGGGAAATTGGATCACTAGTTCTAGGTTTAACAATTCCTGCAACATATAAACCAGTAATAGTTGCTTGACATTCTCTTGCCATGTGAATTGCAACATCAAGACCACGAAATGAGTTAGAAGAACCATCTAAAGGAACAAGAATTTTCTTTATTCGAATCCCCATAACCAAGATCTCGTCAGTTTTTAATTTAAATTCAATTGAGATTATCTAGTATGATTTTCAACTTTGATATTCTAGAGGACTATAAAATATGTAATTATAAACATCATAGTTGTAAAATGGCAAATGCTAAAACAACAACAATTGCAGATATAATGACAAAGTCAGTTATTTCTGTGGATGCATCGTTGTCAGTAAATGAAACTGCAAAAATGATGGAAGATGCTAAAGTAGGAGCAGTAATCATCATGGAAGATAACACACCTATAGGAATTGTTACAGATAGAGACTTTGCAGTAAAGATTGCATCTCATGCATATCAAATTAGCACACCCATAAAACAAATTATGTCATCACCACTATTTTCAATAAATTCAGATGAAACAGTGAGAACTGCTGCAGATTTGATGCATGATAGAGGAATAAGAAAATTACCAGTTATTGATGATGGGAAGGTTGTTGGAATTATTACATCGACTGATATTGTAAATTTATTGGCAGTTTGTGTAGAAGAGGATATGAGAGATATGTACTTTCACTCAGTAGCAAAAATCTACACTAATTATAGTCCATACAATTAAAAAATCATGGTAATCCCAATAATTTTACTAATTGGAATTCCAATTTTTCTTGGAATTGTCTATGTAACACCATTTGATCAACCTGAAGAGATAGAAAAGGAAATTATTTCAGAAGAGCCCGATGTGAGTATTTTGTATTTTATTTTAATGGGTTTTTGGACACTTTATTTAATCAAAATTCTTCTTCAGATAAAAAAAGGTTCATTCAAGATTACCCAGAGATACTAGTATGAATACTTCACCATATTGGAACAAAAAAGTGTGTTCTGACTGTAAGAGAATGAATTGTCAAAAAGGTTGCCTATGTGATTGTCATGAATTACGAGATAGAGTGAATTAAAATTTCACAAGTAGATTTATTTTCTCAGTAAAAATAGCATGAATGTTGGCAATTCTACCTATTGACAGTGGTCGTTATGGCACCAAAGAAATGATGGATATTTTTAGTGAACAGAGAAAAGTAGATTATCAATTAGAGATCGAAGGTGCTGCTGCAATTTCCCAAAGTGAGATAGGAATAATCTCAAAAAGTGCAGGTAAAGAAATCTTTAAAGCTGCAATGTCTGGAAAAATTACTGCAAAAAGAATTAAACAATTAGAAGCAAAAAGCGATCATGATACTGCAGCTCTTGTAGAATCATTAAGTGAGAAATGTAGCAAAAGTGCCAGACCATGGATACACTATGGATTAACAAGTAATGATTTAGTAGATACTAGTAATTCAATGCAAATGAGAGATGCATTACAAATTATTGAACCAAAAGTTGCAAAGATGGCATCAATTCTTGTAAAAAAAGCAATAAAGCATGAAAAAACTCCAGCTGTTGGTAGAACTCACGGTCAACATGCAAGTATCATATCATTTGGATTAAAATTTGCAAACTGGGCTGCGGAAATGGCAAAACATGTAGAAAGAATTGAGGAAATTAAGAAGAGAATTCTGATTTGTAAAACACTAGGTGTCGTAGGTACAGGTTCCCTAATGGGTGCAAAATCACTTGAAGTACAAAAAAGAGCATCTAAATTATTGAGATTATTCCCAGCAGAAGTAACAACACAAGTTGTTCCAAGAGAGAGATATGCGGAATATGTATTTGAATTAGCATTAATTGGTGCGACCTTAGAAAAAA
This sequence comes from uncultured Nitrosopumilaceae archaeon, assembly GCA_964490195.1. Classification (GTDB taxonomy): domain Archaea; phylum Thermoproteota; class Nitrososphaeria; order Nitrososphaerales; family Nitrosopumilaceae; genus Nitrosopumilus. The sequence continues at coordinate 3,383 of CAZBBN010000016.1, read as the reverse complement.
TTGCAATAGAGATTAGGAATTTACAAAGAACAGAGATTGCGGAAGTAGCTGAACAATTCAAAAAAGGTCAAATGGGAAGTAGTGCGGTTCCGGTAAAAAGAAATCCAATTAAAAGTGAGCGAGTATCATCATTATCTAAATTAGTAAGAAGTCAAGTTGCAGTTTCCTTTGAGAACATTCCATTATGGCATGAGCGAGATCTTTCAAATTCAGCCAACGAGAGATTCGTAATTCCAACAGTATCGATTCTGGTTGATGAAATGCTTGAGACCATGACTAGAATTGTTTCAAATTTGAGGGTCAATGAGAAAAGGATTGTAGAGAATCTATACATCACAAAGGGACAGATATTTGCGGAATTTGTCTTAGAAGCACTAATCAAAAAAGGCATACCAAGATTTGTAGCATACAAAGATGTTCAAAGAGTTGCATTTGAGGCAAATGATAAAGGAATTCAGTACATTGATGCAATTAAAAATGATAAAGCATTTTCTTCAACCTTAGCAGATAAAGAAATTGATTCAATATTTTCACCAGAAAAACACCTTGGTGCATCTTCTGCAATCATAAAGAATGTACAAAAATCTGTTCAAAATACAGTAAAAAAATTCATCTAGTTTTTAGCAAAGCCTTGTGAATTTTTGAACCATATTGTAGTGCTTTCTTTCGTTTTGTACATGAAAGTTTTGGAACTTTAATATCACTAGCTAACTTTCGTATTATGTGTTTACGATACAAATCTTCAGAATCATGAATTTTTTCAGATATAGGAATAGTTTTTGCATATTCAATAAATTTTTGAGATAATAAAGGTTGGAGAATTTTTACTCCAAATTCAGATGAAACAAGATTTACGGCCTTCATCATTTTTAATTCATTGTCTAATTTAGATTTCATTACTTCAAGAATTTGAGATTCACCTCCAGAAAATGCTTCACGGTATGTATTGTAACCACAAAACAACTCATCTATTCCATTAGCTGTAATTACTGTGTCAAGTCCTAAGCGGTTTGCAAGTTTAGAAACATAATAAAAAGCAATACAGTTTTCATTCCAAGATAAATTTTCAGTTTGAATTTTTTGATTTATTTTTGAAGAAACAGAAGGAAAAGTCTCCGAATCAATCTCCAAAACATGATGGGAATATTTTAGATATTCATTTACCTGTTTTGCAAATAAAATATCATGGGAATCAGGAAATCCAATAGTCAATAGTGTAATATCAAAATTCATATCTGAGCAGATTTTTGAAATTAATGTACTATCTACTCCTCCAGAAAATGCAATTCCGATTTTCTTTTCTTTAATAGTCTCTGAAATAGAATTCATGATATTTTCAAGCAATTTTTCATTTGACTCATCCATAATCTTTCACATCAGAAATCCCATAGAAATGTAATGAATTAATCTTTTAATTTAAGATATATCTAAAACAATATGATGCGATTATCCAAAATAGATATTGATGAAGAATTAAAGAATTTGTCAGGATGGAGTATTGTGAATGAAAAACTTCACAAAGAATTTGAATTTGAAAGTTTTAACCAGGCTTTTGGTTTTATGACCAGAGCAGCTATGGAGATTGAAAAAATGAATCACCACCCAGAGTGGTTTAATGTATACAATAGAATCACTATAGAACTAACAACTCATGATGCTGGAGGTATCACAAAAAATGATGTTTATCTTGCCAAAATTCTAAATTCTTTGGCATAGTTGTAAATGAAGAATTTTAGGCACATCCATTACAGAATTTATATTATATCCAACGTCAAATGACTTCAAATGACAGCAAGTCCTACAATTCTAGATTCAGATTTTCGATATATCGATAAAAAGGGGAATTTACTCAAAACCAGAACAGAATTAACAGTAGCACAAATGCTAATATTTCTGGAACAAGAATACCAATATAATCACAAGATCACTTTGAAGAACGGAAATGAAGTCTTAGTTGATTTTAAAACAGAAAAAGGATTAATCGAAGTGATAGATACTGATGAAGATATTGAAAAATATAAACAAATCAAAGAAGACTTTCCTCAAGACAAAGTAATGGCAATAGGACATGCAAAATACGTTGCACAGATTAAAGAATTGCAAGATATTGTATTTTATGATAAAACACCACAAACAGGTTCGATATTTTTAGAAGACGCATCATTCTCATTTGATTATGCACATATCCTCCCATTAGTTGAAAAATGTTCCATATTACACGGACATACATCTTCTGTAATGGTAGAACTTGTAGGGCAGATGAAAGATAATTTACTTTTAGATTTTGGTGAAGCTAAAAAAATTATCAAAGAGGTTGTAAATATATTTGATCATAAATTTTTCATTAATAGAAAATATCTCAAGAAAGAAGATGATTCTCATTATCACATTCAATTTGAAGGTCCTAAAGGAATGTTTGAATTACAAGTTCCAAAAAATACCACATATCTTTTAGAAGGAGAGGCCACAGTAGAGAATCTTTCAAGTGAAATTATAAAATTATTAGCTCCAAAAATGCCATCTAATGTAGAAGCAGTTGGTGTGTACATCTATGAAGGTTACAATAAAGGATCTCATATTATTTCAAATATTTCAAGATAAATAAGAAATGGAACCTAAAATATCAGAAAAAGCATGGAATCCAGAATTAGAGAAGGAAATTCTAAAACAATGGGAAGACGAAAAGATTTATGATTTTACACCACAAGATGACAATTATACAATAGATACTCCACCTCCATATCCTTCGGGCAGACCATGGCATATTGGGGCAGCTGCCCATTATTCACAAATTGACATGATTGCACGTACTGCAAGAATGACTGGAAAAAATGTCTATTTTCCTATCGGAATAGACAGAAATGGATTACCAGTTGAACTGTACACTGAGAAAAAACACAATATTAGAATGAGAGAAACAGAGAGGGATGAATTTCTAAATCTTTGTAGAGATGCATTAGATGATTTGGAAGCTGAAATGATTCTCATTATGAAAAGTTTGGGAATCAGTGGTGATTTTGCAAATTACTATAGAACAGATTCAGATGAATATAGATGCCTTACACAATCAACATTCATCGAGCTATGGAAAAAAGGACAAGTGTATCTAGCAAACAGACCCAACAATTACGATTGGGTTTCAGGTACAACCATTGCAGATGCAGAAATTACATACAAAGATTTATCCACAAAACTAGTGTACATGAAATTCAAAATAAAAGATTCAGATCAAGAAATAATTATTGCAAGTACAAGACCAGAATTACTTTGTGCATGTAGAACTATTATAGTTAATCCTGAAGATGAGAGATATTCACAACATATTGGGAAAAAAATAATCGTTCCAATAACAAATGTTGAAGTTGAATTAAGAACACATCATT
>CAZBBN010000015.1:0-13205 GCA_964490195.1 uncultured Nitrosopumilaceae archaeon | reverse complement strand
TGTCCTTGAGCACCTGCACTTTGTTGTCCTTGAGCACCTGCACTTTGTTGTCCTTCAGCACCTGGAGGAGGTGAAGCATTTTTGTAAAGTTCTGTAGTTACTTGATTAACTAAAGATTGTAATGCCTCAAGTTTAGGCTTTAGTTCATTTGGTTCTTTATCTAAAACTTCTTTGACTTCTTTTACAGAATCAGTAATTTTAATTCCTTGTTCTTGAGTGATTTTATCTTTAAGATCATGATTAACCAATTTTTCTGTAGTGTAAATGTAACTTTCTGCCTCATTTCTAAGATCAATTTTTTCTTTCTTCTTTTTATCTTCATCAGAGAATTTTTCTGCATCTTCTTTTAATTTTTCAATTTCTTCTTTAGATAATTTTGATGTTGATTCAATGGTAATTTTTGCTTCTTTCTGCGTTCCAAGATCCTTTGCAGTTACATTGATTATTCCGTTTGCATCAATATCAAATTTTACTTCGATTTGGGGAATTCCTCTTGGAGCTGGAGGTAAATCAGTTAGATTGAAACTCCCTAATGAAACATTATCAGTTGCCATTGGACGTTCACCTTGAACAACATTAATTGTTACAGCAGTTTGATTATCAGCTGCAGTTGTGAAAACTTTACTCTTAGAAGTTGGGATTGTTGTATTTCTTTCAATTAATGGTTCTCTTACACCACCTAAAGTTTCAATTCCTAATGTTAACGGAGTAACATCAAGTAAGACTATGTCACTAGTAACATCTCCGGCAATGATTCCTGCCTGAATTGCTGCACCCATTGCCACAGCTTCCATTGGATCAACGCCGGATTCAGATTCTTTACCAATAATTTCACTTACAAATTTTTTAACTAATGGAATTCTTGTTGGTCCACCCACCATGACAATTTTGTTTATATCAGAGGTGGAAAGTTTTGCGTCTTCAAGTGCTTTCAATATGGATGGTTTACATCGTTCAATAATTGGTCCGATTAACTCATCTAATTTAGCTCTAGTTAATCTTAATTCAAGATTTTTTGCACCTGATGAAGGATCATGTGCAATAAATGGTAAATTAATATCGGTTTCCATAACAGTTGATAGCTCAATTTTTGCTTTTTCAGAAGCTTCCCTTATTCTCGTCATTGCAGTTGAATCTGCTGAAAGATCAATGCCTTCTTTCTTTTTGAATTCATCAACAAGGTAATCAATCAGAACTTTATCCATGTCTGTTCCACCTAACTGAGTATCTCCAGATGTACTCATTACTTCAAAGACACCTCCACCCATTTCCATTATTGTTACATCTAATGTACCGCCACCAAAATCAAAGACGAGAATTTTCATGTCTTCTTTTGCTTTATCTAATCCAAATGCCAAGGATGCCGCAGTTGGCTCATTGATAATTCTGACTACATCAAGTCCAGCGATTGTTCCAGCATCTTTAGTTGCTTGACGTTGATTATCATCAAAATATGCAGGGACTGTAATTACTGCTTTCTCCACGGGTTCACCAATAAATGCCTCAGCATCTTTTTTGATTTTTTGGAGAATGAATGATGAAATTTGTTGAGGTTTGTATTCTTTATCCAAAATTTTAAAAATATGCTCTGTTCCCATTTTCCTTTTGGCAGCAACAATAGTATTATCAGGATTTGTTACTGCTTGTCTTCTTGCAGGCTCACCAACTAAGAGTTCACCATCTTTAGAAAATGCCACAACTGATGGAAATGCTTTACCTCCAACAGTGGAACCTTCAGCAGCTGGAATAATGGTTGGTTTTCCACCCATTACTACTGCAGCAGCAGAGTTACTTGTTCCTAAATCAATTCCAATTATTTTAGCCATTTTTTATCATCCTTTTTTTTGAAATTTCTACTAGTGTAGGCCTTATAACTCTCTCATGAGAAATATATCCTTTCCTGATCTCTTTTGTAATTGTGTTATCATCTAAATCAGGATCAGTAATAATAGAAATTGCTTCATGAAAATTTGGATTAAAGATTTCTCCCAGAGCTTCAATTGGAAATACATGATATTTTTCTAACAGTGAATCCATGTTTTTTAAAATAGATTCTAATCCATCAGTATTTATTTTATTGTCAGACAACACTTCTTTTGCACGAATGAAATCATCGTATATTTTTAGAAAATCTAACATGAATTCATCTACTTTTGTATTAACACCTTTTTCAATATCTGATTGCATTTTTTTATTTTGATTTTGAAAGTCTGCCAATACATGTTTTATTTTTTCTTCATATTCAGAGGTTTTTTCTTTTTCTTTATCTAATAGTTTTGTTAGTTCCTCAACAGTTATTGAGGAAGATGATTCTTCTAGTGAATCTTCAAGATCTGTTTGTTTTTCAGATACTACGTTAATTGGTATTTCATCAGAATTATTTTCACTTGACAATTCAAACAAAATAATCTTTTAGCTAATTTATACTATTATTGAATTGTTTCGCATAAGGGATTAGCTTTGACGATGATTAATTCAGAACCTTGTTTGGTTTTTTCAATAATATCAAAATCATTTTTTGAACATGCTACAACAATTGTGGTTTTATCACTATGAAATAAATCAAAATTTGGATCTTCATAGGCTTCAACATCACCAATATAATCACGTAGTCTAGAAATCAAATTTTGAAGCATTTCGATTTTATCTCCGCGCATTGCATGTTGATCAAGAGTCCATGACAATGCAATTTTCGTTCTGCTTGCTTTGAGATCATTTTTCTTTAAAGTTGCTCGAATTTCATCAATTAATCGTTTGATATAGCCATCAATTCCCTTTACACTTCCATTAATTAGATACATAAGGGAATTTGCACCTTCAAATGAGGAACCCAAAGATTTCAAATCAAATAGGCCACTGACCATATTATCGAGAAATATCTCCTGAAAATCATCTGAAGAAAGATCATTTTTTGTTACATCATCTTGGGCATATTTACAAACTTCTAAAACGCTACACAAACTAGAAAATCTAGATAGGACATTAATGGCATGAAAATGTTCAGATGATGAAATAGCTACAAATTTTTTCTCTTTTTTGCCTACAGTAAGCAAATCATGTAGTACAGGATCTTCCTTTCCATTAAATGAACCAATAATTTTTGGTTGTTGGTTTAGATCTTCTAACGGATAATAAAAATATGAAATATGTTTTCCAGCCTCAAGACCTGTCACATGTTCAAGTAATGAAATATTTTCATTATTTCCACCAAAGCCTGTTGGAAGTGTAAAAACAACAGAGCTGTTTTTCTTTAATGATGTGACTGCATCCTTGAATTTGGAATGGATCTCAGTTTTGATATCTTGTCCTGTTTTTCTAATTCTAGGTGTAAAGAAAAGATATTGAGCTTTAGAAATGGCCACATCTATTGGCTCCATAGCCAACAGAGGTTCATCTTCTTTTAGTGAAGATACGTTAGGATAAGTTTTAGCTATTTCTGCTTTTAGGGAAATTGCTGATGGTGTGGATTCGTCTATTATGTAAACGTCTGCACCTTTGATTGCCATTTGTGATGCAATAGCATATCCTTCTGTACTGAGACCATAAACGACAACTTTTGTTCCCCCCATTACATTTACGCTAGTAATGGACTAAGAAAAACTTATTGAACTAACTAGAATTATCAAAATTACTTGAAAATATGGATAGATATTCTCACTCCAAAACAGTTATTGTTTTCTGAACCAATAATTGAAAAATTGGGGAAAAAACACAAAGTTTTGTGTACATCAAGAGAATATACTGAAGTTTCAAAATTAGCAAAAATACGTGATTTTGACCTTGTTTTTGTTGGAAAACATGGAGGTGGGGATAAAAAAACCAAGCTTCAAGCCAGTATTATCAGAATGGAGAAACTTTCCAGAATAATTGAGAAATTTTCACCAGATATAGTAATTAGTTTTTGTTCTCCTGAAGCAGCCAGAATTTCATTTGGTTTAGGAATTAAACATGTAGCATTTTGTGATTCTCCACATGCAAATGCTGTTATGCGATTAACATTACCATTAATTCAAAAATTATTGATCCCTAATGTAATCCCAAAAAATGAGTTTTTAAAATATGGAATTGACAAAAAAGACATAATTTCATACAACGCTATAGATGCAGTTGTGACTATCAAAAGAAAAATTAATCAAAACAAGTCATTGCCATTTAAGGAAAGTAGTAAGAAAAATATTTTGATTAGAGTAGAAGAAGAGGAAGCATCATATGCTTCAAAATCAAGTAAGATAATTCCAATTATTAGACAAATTGTAAATGAATACAATAAAGAAAATATTGTAATTTTGGGCAGATATACAAAACAGATTCAAAATATTCAAAAAATAATTGGTAAAAAAGCCAAAGTTGTAAAAATGACATTTGATGGAAAACATTTGTTAAGTAATACGGATATTTTTATAGGATCAGGAGGAACTATGACAGCCGAATCAGCATTAATGGGAATTCCAACAATTTCATATGATGCAGTTCCAAATACAATCGAGAGTTTTTTGGTGAAAAAATATTTGATTAAAAGAGAAACAAATCCGATTAAAATTTCCAGATATATTAAGAATGTTTTTGAATCTTCAAGTAGGATTAATCAAAAAAGAGCAAAAAAAATTGTTGAACAAATGGAGAATCCCATTGAAAAACTAATCAAAATTATCAATGAATAATTTCAGTTAATTTTAAGAGTCAAATTCAGATAAAAAGTTCATTAAGGGAATGAGAGTGCTCGATTTAGCAGCCCGGTAGTGTAGCGGTCAAGCATAGAGGCCTTTGAAGCCTTTGACCCCAGTTCGAGTCTGGGCCGGGCTACCTTATTTTAAAACAGTATTTTTGTAACATGAATATAATATAGGTAGTTTTTGTGAAATTAGGTATATGACAGATATCGTGTTAGGAATGGGAGAAGTAGGAGAGACCTTATTTGATTTACTTGTTGAAAGGAATTTCCAATGCATAGGAATTGATCTTGAAGAATCAAAATGCAGAAATTATTCTGAAAATAAAGTGATTGAAAATCCTGAGTATCTTCATGTTTGTCTTCCAGGAGAATTGACAGAATTTGTAAGTATCACAGGAAATTGGATTGACAAGATTAAAGGTTTGAAAGGTGTCTTAGTTCATTCTACAGTAAAGCCTGGAACAACAAAAAATATACAAAAAAAATCTACAGTACCAATTTTGTTTTCACCAATCCGTGGAGTACATAGAAGATTTTTAGATGACATTAAAAAATATACAAAATTTATTTCATCAGATGACAAACAAATAGATTCAGAAATAAAATCCGATTTAGAAAAAAGGTTTGAAAAAATAGATTGGATGTCTACAACTAAAACTGCAGAACTTGCAAAAATATTAGTCGATACAACATATTATGGATGGTTAATCAATTATGCTCAAATTACAAAAATGATTTGTGATAAAGAAGGTGTTGATTTTGATGAGATGTGGAAATTCGCTGATGAAATTCATGAAAATTTGGGCAATAGACCAAAAATGTATCCAGGAGTCATTGGAGGGCATTGTCTTGATGGTAATGAAATTCTCTTCATTAAAACTCAAATTGGAATGAGGCCGATCACAATTAGTGAATATGTTGAAAAAGATTATCAAAACCATGTGCTTTCATATGATCCAATTAAGAAAAAATCAATATTTGATAAGGTCATAACAAAATGGAAAAGACAGTTCTCAGGAAAAATGATATCACTCACTACAAGAACAAATCGCTCCATTACAACTACTGATGAACATGTCATGATTGTATCTGATTCTCTATCTGAAAAACTCGCAAAAGACATCAAGATAGATGATAACATTCCCTTTGTTGCAGATCTTCCAGACATAGACACAAAACAGTCTTTTAATTTTGAATCAACTAACTGGAGATTCAGATACAATATGCCAGAATCAATCTCAATTACTCCCGAATTTTGTAGATTGCTTGGCTATTATGTGTCTGAAGGTTCTGTAAGTAACTATGATAAAGGATATTCCACAAGATTTTCGTTTAACAAAAATGAGATAAAATACATCTCTGATGTGTGTAAAATTTTAGAACATCTAGAATTAAACTATTACATAACCACACAACAAAACGTAACACATGTTGGAGTAAAGTCAACATCATTTTCATTATTTGTTTCTGATACATTAGGATGTGGCAGAGAATCTCATTCCAAATGTCTTCCAGAATTTATCTTTTTTGTATCAAGAGAGATGAAAGAACAGTTTGTAAGTGGATGTTTTAGGGGTGATGGCTCATTTATGCCCTCATTAGGTTTGGTACAAGCTGGAACTGTATCTAGGATTCTAGTAGCTGGATTGGATTTGTTGCTATTGTCTATGGGTTATGTAATGACATTGACTAGTGGAATTCATTCACCAAGCGTTATAGAAGGACGAACTATCAGTGGCAAAACGCTGTATACATTAGTATCAAAGAAGGAAGTGCAATACAATAGACTTGCTTCAATATCTGGATTTACAAAATCTCAGATACATAGACAACACAACAAAAATCTATGGCATATGGTAAATGAAAATCTTTACATGATTAAAACAACTAAAACTGTCCACGAGGAGAAAATCCAGGATGTATATTCAATAGATACAGAAAATCACCTTTTTGTTTCTACAGGAGGAAGACTAGTTCATAATTGCGTAATACCAAATTTGAGTTTAGTTGATTATGAAAATTTAGATATTGTCAAAAAAGTTAATGAATTATATGAAAAATCTAAAAATTAATTATACTTTTTAGAAATCTAATTTTGTAAGAAGTTTTGATGCAATAACAAATAGTGTTGATGCAATACCAACAAGAACTATCATTTCAATAACCACAAATTCAGTGAAATTTCCAAAAATTCCTGCTCTAATTATATCTACTAGATAAGTAAGTGGGTTTAGATAAAATGCAGATTTTAGGGGTTCAGGTGCACCAGCAGCAGGATAAAATGCAGTGCTAACAAAAGCAAAAAACAGAAAAACAGTGTTAATGATTACATTAAATCCCTCACTTGAGCGTAATCTAGTTGAAATTATTGATGCTAATGAACCAAAGAGTACAGACCCAGTAATTGCACCAAAAACAATTATTGGAATAGTGATTAATGAAAATTCTACAGATTCAAAAAATACGGGATAACCAACTAAGGCTATCAAAGTTGCACTTACTAATCCAACAATTCCTATAGTGCAGATATTACTAAGGATGTAATGACTTCTAGTAAAGGGACCAGACATAATTTGTTCAAACATTCCATGTCTTCTATCATTCCAGATAATGATACCAGAAACAAGAGTACTATTCATGATATTAAATCCAATCATGCCTGATGCTAAAAATGCTGGATAGTCAAGATCTTTTGCGCCAAATGGAACTTGATTAATTAATGGAGCATATGCAAACCCTGCAACAAAAATGTAGATCAAAGGAAAAATAACCTGCCAAATTAAAAATCCAGGATTGAGAGAAATCGTAAGATTTCTATTTACAAGTCTAACTATTGGATGCATTGTCGCTCATCATTTTTAAAAATATTTCTTCAAGATTTGTAGGTACGGCTGAAAGATCTTCAATTTCAATTGCATTATCATTAAGTATTTTCAATACTTTTAACAGTACCAATTCAGACTGTTCTGAATGAATTATGATATTGGTTCCATTCTCATAATCAATTTTAAAATCCGAAATTCCAGAAAGAAAAGATGCGATTTTAGTTTGTTTTTCTAATAAATGAATTTTTATAGTTTTTTCTTTTCCAAATTTATTCTTTAGCGCATCAGGAGAATCAACTGTAAGAATTTTACCCTTATCGATTATAGCTATTTCATCACAGAGATATTCAGCTTCAGTAAGAATGTGAGTTGTATAAAAAATTGTTAATCCTGTTTTTACTTTATTTTTTAAATAATCTAACAGTTTTCTTCTAGCACTTGGATCTAAACCAACAGTGGGTTCATCTAGAAATAACAATTCCATATCATGCATAAATTCACGAGCTACCTGGACTCTTCTTCGTTGTCCAATTGAAAGATCTTCATTTCTTTTCTTTTTAATTTCTACAAGATCAAAATCTATCAAAAGTTGTTCCATTCTTTTTTTACGCTCAGTTTTTGGAACATTCCACATCATTCCGTATTTATCAAGAGATTTTTCAACTGATAAAGTAGGCTCATAACTTGGTTGTTGTAAAACAACACCTATTTTATGACGAACTTTAAGAGGATTTGCTACAGCATCAACGCCTAAAATTGAAAGGGTTCCACTTGAAGGAGGAATTAGAGTTGTAAGAAGTTTGATTGTAGTGGATTTTCCAGCACCATTAGGGCCCAAAAATCCAAAGACCTGTCCTGATTTTACTGATAATACAAGATCATTTACAGCATGAATTGAACCATATGATTTAGAAAGATGGTTAACATCAATGCAGGACATAACAAAACTGCGATCTTCTTATTAATTTAGTTAATGAGACAAATTAAGAGGATTGATACAAAAATCAAATCATCTAAGATAAATCATGAAGAAACATGGAAAAAGCAAGTTTTTTAGAATTTCAACATTAGAAAAAGATGGAAAAAGCGATCATTTTTCTAAAGTAAAAAATTTAGAAACTAATGAAATTTTTATTAATGCATCAAGTTTACAAAAAATGAATTGTCAGAATTACAAAGTTTAATGAGTAAATTACTTGAGCAAAAACCTGAACTATCAAAAGAAGATGTAGAAGAGCAAATTAAGCTTAAAAAAGAAAAAATTGGTGCAGGATATTTGACAGATCAAGGAGCATTATTTTTGATTGCATCTGATTATGGGATTACTTTATCTGAACCACTCAAAGTAGAAATGGGTTTAAAGGATTTGTATGCAGGAGCAAAAGAAATTTCATTAGAAACAAGAGTTTTGAATCTTTCACCAGCAAAACAATTTTCAAGAAAAGATGGTTCACCGTTTTATCTTAGAACAATGACGGTATACGATGAAAATTCCACTGCCAGTGTAAAATTATGGGATGAAAAAGCAAATTTACCAGGTTTAGAAAATCTAAAACCTGGAGATTTAATTAAAATCATTAAAGCTTATGTTAAATCGGATCTTGATGGCTCACCAACAATAAACATTGGTTCTGGTTCTAATATTGAAACTGCAGATAGTGAAAGCGAAATTCCAACTATTGATACCATTACAAAAGATATTGGCGAATTACAAGAAGGACAAAAAAATCTTGTAATATCAGGCATGATTGATGGCACAATCAGCGGAATGGAATTTACAAATTCTCGAGGCCAGCCTGGAAAAGCACTTAGAATGAGACTAAAAGGAAAAGACGGAAATGGGATCAGAGTAGTACTTTGGGGCAAAGATGAATCATCTATTCCCAACATGATATCACAATCTGCAAAAGTAAGATTGCTAGGGGTCAAAGTCAAATCAGGAAATCAAGGATTGGAAATTCATGGAAATGATGCAACAATTATTGAAATTGAAGGAGGAAAAGAGGCAGAGCCAGTAATTGCAAGAATTCTTTCCATATCACCAACAGAAAATGGCAAGAGTATGATTTTAGCAGTTGACAATAAGAGAAATCTATACAATATTAGTGATTTTTCAAATTCAACTAGTATCTGTGTAGAAGGCGACGTAATAGAGTGCATGCCATCAAAAGTATATGGAAATTCAATTACCCTAGATGATAATTCATTTGTAAGAAAATTAGACAATGATGAATCCATTCCATCATTATCTCAGATTAGAACTAAAATCAATGATATCAAAGTAGATGGAAATTATTGTATTGAAGCAATTATCTTAAAAGTTCCTGAAAGACGTGAAGTTCAAACAAAATCTGGAGAATCAATATCACTTTCAGAAATGTTTGTAGAAGATGATACAGGTCAAATTTGGGTTAAAGGGTGGAGAAATCAAGCAAGACTAATTGACAAATGTGAATTAGGAGAAATTATTTCAATAACGGGATTAAACGCAAAAGCAGGACTAGAAGGCAGAATTGAATTATTTTTAACTGCATTTTCTAAAATTACTAAGAAAAATTAAGAGTCCCAAAATCCTCTTGTTACAACATATTGCCTTTCTGCCTCATAGATTTGTTTGAAGAGATGTTCCTCATCAACCATATTTCGTAAAATTCTTGCCGCAGTATCAGCACCAACACCATATCCGGACATTACAGTAATAGCAATTTTACCAAAATTTTCCACCAAAGATGAGACTTTCCAGGCACGATCAAACTTATGTTTTTCATCAGCAGTCAGTTTTTTTCCTTCATGTTTCTTTCGGATAATTTTTGGAAGATCATAATCAGAATGGTAGGTTGCTGTGATTTGCCTTCCCTTACAATAAGGACAAATCAAGATACTTTTAACTTCATGAGTTTCAACTAACCGCTCCCATCTACCACACCTAGCACAAATTAGACGATGTTTTGTTTTTTCAAGTCGAGCTTTTACTAGATCAAGAATTCCTTTGTCAAGATTTGCAGGAGATGAGTAATATTTTGTCGTATGATCCAAAATAGGTTCTGCTAATTTTGAAAATTGGTCAACTTCTAACCATTTAATATGGATTTGATCTTCACGGATTTTTTTTAAAACATTATCAGAATTTTTAAGATCATATTTGTCATGAAACAATTCACGAAGTGCTTCACGCACAAGTGCAGTTTTGGAGTATCGTTCATACAAAAACCTAGCTGATTTCCGTTCATAAATTGCACCACGTCCAACTATTCCAAATTTTTTAGCAACGCACCATGTACGCCAATTTACGTTATGTGTTCCTGTTAAAGATGCACTAATAATTGAATGCAGATCATATTCATCTTTGAGAACTTCGATGAAAAGTTTTTCTGAAATACGTGATCTAGAAGATAAAACAATTCTATAACCGTCTGAACGTGAATCGACTATTGAACCCAACAATGAAGATAGAAATGAGGAAAGTAATGTTGACAAAGTTGAATTTATTTTGGTTCCAAAACATGAATGAATTACAATTGAACCTTGAGATCTATTTGATTCAATAACAATGTTATTTTCGTCAGGTATTACATCAAAATTTAATTTTTCAATTAGTTTATTGTTTAAAACAAGTGATCCATTCTTGACTTTGCTACGAAATTTTCCTACCTTTCTTGCAGTTTTATAGTCAATAGGAATACTTTCGCCCTCCCAGTACGGAACAGTTATTCCACCTCCTCTAAATGGCTCAACATTAACAGTGAAAGATTTTTCATCGACATTTAAAATTCTCCATTGTGAACCTTTTAACACAAAAATATTTCCAGAATCTCCAAAATCGCCAACAAATCTTTGATCCAATGATCCAATAATTTTTTTACCTACACTATCAAAAACTTTGAATTTTAAAATATCTGGAATTGTAGAAAGATTCTCAAAATAATACTTGAATGAGCGTCCTTTCTTCCAAAAAGTCATTTTTGTTCGATCAAAAAATATCAGATAATTGGAATCTAGCAAATCTAACACATCTATAAGATCTTTGACTTGTAAATTCCTAAATGGATATGCTTTTGTAACCAAATCAAAAGCTTGTTTGACTGAAATTTCTCCACTTTGCATTGCAAATCCAACCAAATGATGAGCCAAAACATCTAGCGAGCCATCATGAATTTTTTGTTCTTCAATTGAACCCTCTTGAATACGATCAAGTATTGCCTGTGCTTCAAATTCATCATCTGGATTATTAGTTATGATTAATCCACGAGCTGATGCATCACGATTGTGTCTACTTCTTCCAATTCTTTGAACAAATTTTGAGACTTGTCTTGGTGAACCATAATGAATGACTAATTCAATAGAACCAATATCCAATCCTAATTCCAACGAAGAGGTACATACAACAATACCGCGTTTACCCTCACGTAAAGTTGATTCAGTTTCTTCTCTGACTTCCTTTGAGAGCGAACCGTGATGTAATTCAATAGGAATAAAAGATTTATCTTTCAAAATTGAGGCCAGAAATTCTGCTTCCCCTCTTGTATTAGTAAATAAAAGCACGGGGGAATCGGATTCTAATTCTAAAACATAATCAACAATTTTTTCTGCAACATCAGAAATTGTCCCATTTACATATTTTATTTCTACATCGTATTTTCTTACTGATGTATCTCTAATTATCTCACATTTTCTTTTAGTACCAACAACAAATTTTCCTGCTTCTTCAAAATTTCCAACAGTAGCAGATAATCCTATTTTTGTAAGAGGATATTTTGAGTTGAATTCTAATCTTTCAATACTCAATGATAGTTGAGCACCTCTCTCACTAGAAAGTAATTCATGGACTTCGTCAATTATTATCCATTCTAAATCAGATAACGCATCAAGCATTTTGGTTTGTGTCAAAAGTATAACAAGAGTTTCAGGAGTTGTGATTAGAATATCTGGAGGATTTTCATTGATTTTTTTCCTATCTTTTTGAGTTGTATCTCCATGTCGGATTTCAATGGATAATTCATTTTCTTGGGCATATTTTGTGATTCTTCTAAATACATCACGATTTAGTGCACGTAATGGAGTTATGTAGATAGATTTAATTTTTCCTCGTTTTTTAGATTTTTTCAAAATCGAAAAGATGGGAATTACAGAACATTCTGTTTTTCCTGAACCAGTTGGGGCAATTACTAAACAATCTTTTTTTTGTAAAATAAATGGTGAAGCTTTTTTCTGAATTTCAGTTAGTTTAGAAAATCCAAATTTTTTAAATAAAGATTCAAGAATCTGATTCGTCTGTTGTGTTTCTTTGTGATCTCGCATAAACAATAACACCCATCAATCCAAGTGCAAATAGTACAACAGTAATTATTGGAATTGAATCAAAAATTCCTGCCATTGATAAAACGTCATGATTGACCGTTAAATATCTTCAGAATAATGAGATAGGCCCATTTTATTGATTGTGTATGAAAAAGATAGTTTATCAAGTGCCCAATAAATTTGGCCTTGAAATTTTGATGAGTTTTTAGAAAGATGAATTTTGATATGTGTAAAAGGATCAACTGCACTTTTCATATTTTCTACTTCTTTATCTTCAAGGATTCTAATCATATTAGTAATTACAATTGGAATTTTATTAGTAATTGCAAATTTTGATAGTTGATTCATATATTTCATAAACAATGAATTTTTTTCAAATATAGATTCATCATTTTTGTATTCATAAGAAA
>CAZBBN010000014.1:0-13389 GCA_964490195.1 uncultured Nitrosopumilaceae archaeon | reverse complement strand
AGATACCAGTACACCATCTGGGACTAGCGAGAAAGTCATCTTAAAAGGCAGAATAGGATAGAATTTGAAAAACTAATGCGAATGAAGGCAAAGGTAATGGATCAGAGAACAAAAATAATTTTTGCAAAAGTCAATCTTGTTGGAACCCCAACGGCAAATGTAATAATAAATCAAAATGAGGTACTTGCAGGACATACAAGGCAACAAATGGAGCAAAGAACACAAATTAGCCAAGAGACCATCTAAAGAAAAACAACAAACCAATCCATCTCCAAAAAATATCATATAGGGGGGGAATTTTGAGGCTAGATAGTATCGATCATACCCAATACTATGCCTAGGTATCTCAATACAGTTCAGATCCCAAAAAGATCATGAATCATGTTGAAACTCTGATAGCTAACAGTCAGATTATTACTCTAGGAAAATATCATACCACATAGAAGGCAGAATAATTACATGATTGAAGATCCAGTAAAAAATTTGATTGAACAACTTGGTGCTCATCTATCACAAAAGGAGCACTCAGATGTAGTACTAAACAATGGGAAAGGAAAGCAGTTTCTCATTGCACCTTCAGAGTTTGTAGAGATAAAACCGATAAGCAATCCTCGCAAGATAGCATTTGTTGATGGAGGAGATGGCCCACTGGAAGAGTCGCCAAACTTTTTGATTACAATTAATCGAGTGTATTTTTCATTGTTCCAAGGAAAGAAGAGAATAAAACCCAAAGCCAATCCTCGTGTCCAGTTTTATTCCTGTGTTACATCAAACATTCAAACAATTGATGGAAAGAAAAATGTAAGTTACGATACAAAGTTGTTCCCACACAGTTTAGAGGATAAAAAATATTTGCCAATAGAATCAGATTTGACATCAAGTACTGAGAGCACGACAGTACTTCAAGGTGCAAGACTGAATTCTTTGGGAAGACGATTTGCCGAATGGCAACTAGCAATTCATGTTGTAGAAGAAGAGTTAGAACAAGGGGACATGATAGTAATGGATGGTTCCTTGCAAACTAATTTTAAAAATGAGATAAAGTATGCAAACAGATTGTACGATTTGGCACAAAGTAAGGGAGTGATTGTTTGTGGTTTGGCAAAGACAAGCAGACTAATCACAGAGTCTGGCGACCCGTTACTAGCAAGAGTTGCCGAGATTGCCGAAGACGTTCCACATGAGAAATGGTATGTTAAAGTTGCAGAAGAGATATCAGCTGATGATAGAGGATTTATGTTGGCAGTAAAGTTTCATGGGAAATCTAGATTTGTGTTTAGATTTGAGATATTGCAAGAGCAGTTTGAGAAGATGACGCTTGGTGAGTTAAACTCGATTCTAGGCAGTTTGGCTGAGAATTCTAGCGACGTAGCCATGATTGGTTATCCGTATGGGGCAATTGATGCAGACAGATTTGCCCAAGTCAGGCGTGACGAACTCAGCATGTATCAAGGATTCATACTCTCTGAGAAGATGCGTCATCCAGAGTGGAAGAGACTGCAAAAATACAGTGCAAGTTTGGCAGCACATGATGCACTAAATGGAGTGACTAGCTAATGGATGAGTTGTCAGTTGTAGGTCAAGTAGTTGGGGGAAGCTTTGGAGACATTGTAATTCGCCAAAAGGCTGGAACTAATTTAGAGATTGGAGATTTGATGGTAGCTGAAGAGAACGGTTCATTTTTGATTCTGCAAGTATTTGCGTTACAGTATGGCAGTCAGATTCAAGACAGAATGCAAGAGATGATGTCAGGTGTCAATTTAGAGCAAGGTGTAGTTGATGCACAATTTTATGAACCTGATTTTGTAAATTATGTTTTGGCTCGAATCAAACCATTAGCTAGAGTGTACAAAGAAAATGATGAGGTAAAGATTCCAAAATCATTACCTTCATTTTTTAACAAGTTGCGATTAATCAGTAAAAATGATTTAAAGTTCCTGCAAAAAGAAAAGGATTCCATCTTTGTCGGATACATTCGAAGTGGCAGCAAGGTAATCAAGGAAGCAGAAGTTTGGCTGCCAGCTGAAGATGTGTTTTCACACCACATGTTGATTCCTGCAACTACAGGTAGAGGAAAATCAAATCTGGTCAAAACTATTTTGTGGCACGTGCTTGATACAAACAAAGTAGGTGCACTAGTGTTAGATGCACATGATGAATACTTTGGACGAAACGGAATCGGATTAAAAGACCATCCCAAAGCCAAAGATAATTTGATGTATTACACACCATCCAATCCCCCGGTTGGTGCCAATCGTCTAACAGTTAATTTGCAATCAATTAGACCTGAACACTTTGAAGGAATTGTTGATTTTTCAGATCCGCAATTCCAGGCAATCAGAATGGCATTTAGAAAATCTCGCAGCAATTGGATTCGTGAGTTGATGCTAACTGATGCAGTGGATGCAGGTATGGAAAGCAGCAATCAGGGCAGAGGGGAGTTTGCAGCAGCTACAATGATGGTGGTCCAAAGAAAGTTGCGCCTGCTGTTGAGCCTGGAAAAGGATGAGGAAGGCGTTGTATTTTCAAGACATGAGGTTTTCGACTCCACAACAAAGGGGCTTACCACAGTAGATGACATTGTAAAAGAAATTGAGCAGGGCAAGGTAGTAGTTTTAGATACATCACGATTAGGAGATGAGGCAGAATTGCTAGTTGGGAACATTATTGCATCAAAACTATTACAAAAATACAAGGATGCAAAAGCAAGTGGCGAACTAGATAGAAAGCCAGTAGCTACAATAGTAATTGAAGAAGCACCAAGAGTAATTGGTGTGGATGTCCTGACATCAAGAAATGACAACATCTATTCTACAATAGCAAAAGAGGGACGCAAGTTCAAAGTAGGATTAACTGCCATAACACAGCTATCAAGTGTTATTCCAAAGACGATTCTAGCTAACATGAATACAAAGATCATTTTAGGAAACGAGATGAAGCAGGAAAGAGAGGCAATCATAGCTTCTGCATCACAGGACTTGTCTGAAGATGACAAGAACATTGCAAGTCTGGACAAAGGCGAGGCAATCATAACTAGCATCTTTGTGCCATTTGCAATGCCAATCAAAGTTCCTTTGTTTGAAGATATCGTAAGAGAGAAAGGAAAGACTGCAAATACTGGAAAGACAAAGGTGTTTTAGATGAAATTTGCACATATCTCAGATATTCATCTGGGTTTTCAAAAGCATGAAGCTTTGCAAAAAGTAGAGCAGCAGGTCTTTGAGAAAATAATGGACGAGTGCATGTCACGCAAGGTTGATTTTATTTTAATTCCAGGGGATTTGTTTCATGTGAACATTCCAGAGATGCGAGTCCAAAAGTTTGCATTTGCAAAGTTTCGTCAGGTGTATGATGCAGGAATTCCAGTGTATGTCGTTTATGGAAGTCATGATTTTTCTCCAGTGTCAAACTCTGTAATTGATTTGCTTGCCGAAGTAGGATACATCATCAAAGTTACAAAAGCTACAAGTCATGAGGATGACACCATATCTTTGGAATTTTTAGTGGATAAAAAGACGGGTGTCAAGATTGCAGGACTGTCTGGTTTGAAGGTGGGAAAGGACAGAGAGTGGTATGAGAAACTAGATCGAAGTACTTTGGAATCAGAACCAGGCTTTAAGATATTCCTGTTTCATGGCGGAATCTCAGATATGAAGATGGATTCAGGCATGGATGGAGACCATATGCCACTATCTTTGCTGCCAAGAGGATTCTCGTACTATGCAGGAGGCCACATGCACAAATGGAATCACCAGTCATTTGACGGATATTCTAATGTCGTGTATCCTGGAACCCCGTTTGCAGGACATCATGCAGATTTGGAAGACAACGCAAATGGACAAAAACGTGGATTTGTTTTAGTAGAGTTTGAAGATATTGTAAAGTCAGTTGAATTTATAGAGATTCAAAATACAGTATACGAGTTAATTGAGATTAATGCAGACAATAGAAAAGCTGATTCAATTAATCAAGAGTTGGCTGAGAAAACAAAAGGCATTGATCCTGCAGACAAGGTTGTAATAATTAAGATAGGGGGCGAGTTGATGTCAGGCAAGACTGCCGATGTAGATATCTCAAAGATTAGAGAGTTTCTAAATGAGCAAAAGGCATTGGTGGTAAATGTAAGCAAGAATAAGTTGACATCAAAAGAATATTCCATCACAGAGGCAAAGGGTGCAAACAAAGACGAGATCGAGACAAATGTGTTTTCTGAAAACATTGGGCAGTTGCGTTTCGATTATCCACAGTTACTTGGAGATGAAGGAATCAAACTTGCAAAAAAGTTGCTTTCAGAATTAGGTCAGCCGATTTTAATTAATGAAAAGAAAAACGAGTACATCCCAAGAATCAGAGATAATGCATTAGTAATTTTAGGACTAGACAAAGATGATTCTTAAATCCATAGTAATAGATAACATTCGAAGTTATGAGCACGAGGAAGTAGAATTTCCTCGTGGAATATCTTTGTTTGAAGGGGACATTGGTAGTGGAAAATCGACTGTTCTTATGGCAATTGAATTTGCACTGTTTGGTTTAGGTTCACAAAAACCTGAAGCACTCCTATCAAAGAAAGCAGAGACAGGTTTTGTAATTTTAGAGTTTTCGGTGGATGGCGAAAAATATGAGATCAAAAGAACTCTAATTAGAAAAAATGCCGGAGTAAATCAAGATCCAAAGAATTCGTGGATAAAGATTGCAGGAGAAAAAGAGATACTTGCGCCTTCAGAACTAAAGCAGCGGGTCTTGCAGATATTGAGATTCAATGAACCTGCAGACCCAAAGGCTGAGAGCAAGATATTCCGATACGCCATATTCACGCCCCAGGAAGCCATGAAAGAGGTGCTTTTTGACTCTAAAAAGCGCCTGGAAACAATACGCAAGGCATTTGGAATTGAGGATTACAGTATTGCAGAGTCAAATGCAAGAGAGATACTAGTTGAGATTAAAACCAGAGTTGCGGTGTTTAAAGAAAAATTCAGTGACATTTCTGAATTGGAATCTCAAATTAATGAATCTAAAGGAATGGTTTCAAAATTAGAAAGTGAGATTTCACAAAAGCAAAAAGAGAAAGGAATTCTTGAAGCTGACGAGACTAGGAAGATACAAGAACTAAAAGAGTTGCAAACAAAAAACAATGAAAAGACAAAACTAGAATTAAGAAAAGAGAGTCTTGAAGAAAAAAGTGAGACAGACAGAACACGGGTAAAGCAAATTGAGCAAGAGTTTGCAGATTATGAAAGTGAGTTGAGAAACGACAATGAAAAATTAGAAAAACTATCAGAAATAACAAAGCCTGAAACTACAAAGAGTGTCGAAGATATAACATCAGAGATTAAAAAATTCCAGGAGACCAACGATAATATAATAAAACTGGAATCTGAAAAAAACAGCATTAAACAAGACATTATAAGATTAAAAAAAAAGTTTGGTGAGAAGATTGCCTCAGAAAAAGATGCAATTCAAAACATACTAGATGATTTGGAGAAAGAAAAAGAGTCACTGGAAAAATTTGCAAATGAGATTAAAGAGAAATTAGAGAAGGTAAATGAGCAAAAGATTCAGAAAGAGACACTGAAAGGATCATTGGAAAAAGAGATACTGGAATTTTCCCAGTTGGGAAATGCATGTCCCACATGCAAGCAAGAGATTAGAGAAGACCATCATCATAAATTAGTAGATGAGAAAAAAAAGGAAGTGAAGTCCTTAGAGACAGAATTGCAAGAGATTATTGATTCATTTTTTGAATCAAACACAAAATCTAAAGAAATTCAAAGTAAAATAGAATCATATGAGAATGAAATGTTGCAGATTCAGAAAATCATTCCCGGAATTGAAGAATTTGGAATAAAATCTGCAAGATGGAACGAGTTGGGTTTTCAAATCGTGGAACTAAAAAAGAGATTCCAGGACACGGAGTTTGAAGGAAAGAATCCTGTAGAATACCTTACCGAATTAAAAGACAGGCTAATGGAATTTGAGAGTGTAACAGTCCAAATCAAACAGATCATAGAGGCAAAGCAAAAAGTCGAGAAGATTATTGGAAACCACCAAAGAGAAGTGGATTTGATAGCATCACAAATTGATGAAAGAGAGGTGGAACTAGAGCAAATAAAGTCAGAACTAGAATCATTTGGAGATTCTGAGAAGATGATTTCACTCAAGGAAGAAGAGTTGGATTCGCTCAGAAAAGAGATTACACGAGTTTCAAGTATAGTTGCAGCAGTGTCAGAGAATCTAAAGAATCAAACGGAGCAAATAAAACAAAACGAGTCCAAAGTTGCAGAATCTAGAAAATGGGAGACTAAATACAAAAAGTTTGATCAGGTCCAACAGTGGCTAGAAGCATTCTTCATTCCCACCATATCTCAAATTGAAAAGCAGGTATTGTTGTCAGTTTTGCAGAATTTCAATGAGACCTATACAAGATGGTATTCCATTTTGGTTGAAGACCCTACCAAGGAATCACGAATTGATGAGAACTTTACACCAATAGTAAATCAAGATGGATTTGACCAGGAGATTGGATTTCTATCGGGAGGTGAGAAGACAAGTATTGCATTGGCATACAGACTGACTCTGAATTCATTGATGAGAAAAGAAACTGAATCAATGAAGTCTAATTTGTTGATTTTAGATGAGCCAACTGATGGATTTTCTAAAAATCAACTAGGAAAGGTCAGAGAGTTATTAGATGAGTTAAGATCAGAGCAGATAGTCTTGGTATCGCATGAAAAAGAGTTAGAAGCATATGTTGATAACATTTTCCAGATTTCAAAACAAAACGGAGTTTCAAAAATATTGAAGATGAGTTAACACCTCGTAAGTGTTAGGTCGTGTGTTCAGATCCCGTCTTGTAACAAACAATATCACAGATTTACTGAATCATGTTGTTTAACTGAAACCACATTACTATGCCATTTCTTATGATATTCATCATGTTGGGTATGGATTGGAATTAATTTTTTAGCATTAGAGCCATCAATTACTCGTTTAATCTGAGTGCCATCCCCGTGTCCAGACACATGAATTTGGTGCCAGTCTTCATTCTTTTTGAGCACACCAAAGTGAGTAAACCAGTTTTTGACCTGCTCTTCTTTGAGTTCCATTTCCACATCAAATGGTTCAGTAAGTGATCGGATGTATGTAGCCCCATCATCAGGTTTGATGTCAATCAAATCTTGTAGTTTAAAATCACTGCAAAAGAAGATGAAATTTTTTTGATTTGCCTTGATGTCACGATAATCAATAGCATTTGGATAGTTCAAAAACTCTCTTTGCCATTCAGGATAATCCATATAGAATTGTCTATCAGAGAATTTTTCCAAATCCTTGTCCAGTAACCCCCATGAACCTCGTGGAATGTAGATTTTTACATTCTTGTCAGTTGGTGAAGGGTACTGACCTCGAAGATTTGTAGATTCATAAAATAATTTTAACAGATATGCTTGCTTCATGTCAATTACTAAATCACGGTTAGTTTGTTTTGCTGATTCATAAAATGACAACAATCTATCTAAATCTCGAATTGGATAACCACAGATTGCAAGTCCATTTGTTTTGTTTACAATGTCTGTAACTGTAGTCTCTACATCATACTCTGTAAGAGAGGGTTTTGCATCAACTCTAGTTCCTTCACATAACAAAAGATCCAAGGATGAATCTGCACACTTTTCTACAAACTTTTCAGTATCTTTGCTTCGTCTGCCATGAAATCTTAAATCAGCAGTGTTGCCAATAGAGCCTTCAGAAGTATGTAAGATGAATGCATGAACTCCGGGAATAGAATGATCAACAGGTAATGGATTTACTTTGATGGAGTCAATTGAAAACTCTTTTCCGGATTGAAATGTCTTGATTACTCTAGGAATCTGTACTTTATCCCCAGTAGCTCTGCTGATTTCACCCTTGTTATTTTCATAAACTTTGAATTTCTCTTTCAGCGTAAGGTACTGATCATTTCCAGTATCATCAAAGTTTTCCAGGATTAGTTTAGATTCCTCAGAGCAGTAAATTGGAATGTCTTCTCTAAGATATGGAATGTATGCGCAATGATCAACGTGCGCATGAGTTAGCAAAATACCATCAACCTGGGTTTCCTCATCGCCACCAAACCCTACATGCTTTGCATAATCTCTACGGTATAGTCCTTTGATTTTAGGTAAAATCCCAAGCTCAAACATGTCAGTTAATGTGTTAGAGCCACGAGCGTTCAAGAATTGTGAGAAGAATCGCCCTTCTTCTGAAAAGGACATTCCAAAGTCCATGAATAAAGCGGTGTCTTTGTCTTTGACTAGGAACTTGTTTCCGCCGATATCGTTTACTCCACCATGAAATGCAATGTAAGTCATTGAATCACTCAGATAGTAGAGATAATCAATAATATTTTAAGAGTTTAGAGAATTGAAGAATCATCCTTGATTAAAATCAACAGAGAAGCAGAGATTGTATTACTTTCTGCGTCTGTAACTGATTTTGCAGATTCACTAGGATATTGTGAATACAAAATTCCATTATCAATTCAGGGCGTAAAACCAAAACCATCACAGTCACTAATCCAGGGAACAAAGGCACACCATGCAGAAGAAAAATATGAGCAAGAACATGTTGAATTAGAACCAGTATCAATTGAGCAAATCAAAGACAAACAAGAAGACATTGAATTTACACGAGAGAACATTCATTCTACATTGATGGTTCCATTTGAGTTTCCATCTGAAAATGTACTGGTTTCGCTTTCAGGAAGAATTGATAAAATTATGAGAGTCGACCAGACACTAATAGTTCAAGATGACAAGTTTGCAGGAAAACCTCAGATTTATGATGACAAGACGCAGCCATATCCCAGCCAGCTGTTACAGGTTTTGACATATCTTAATTCAAGTTATTCTGCCAAGAGAAGCAAGAATCCCGAGGATTTCTTTGAGATGCCACATACCCAAAAGAAATGGAAGATTCGAATTTGCAATAGAAAGACCAGAGAGCCCTACAAAATATTTGAAGAATTTCAGGATGCATTCTCGCTTCACTATCTGCATACATCATTAGAAAAGTTTGCAGCCATTTCACTTGGAATCACAAATCCCGAGCATCACAACAGCATTCACAAATGCAATGCGTGTAATTTGAAATCATTTTGCAATTATAGAATTTAGATTTTCAATATTGTTGTTAACTTGCAAAATTCTTTCATCCCTAATCAGATAAAGATCATCTACCCCAAATTTCTCAAAGACTTGTCTCAAAAAATAACTTCTAGCAAAAGACACTGTTGCATAAACAAAAGTAATTACCAAATTTGCAACTAGTGGATCTTCTTGAATTCATCCCATAGAAATAGGTAAAATGACAATCCCCAATCCATATCCAATTGGAAGCATCCAAATGAATTAACAAATGCCTCTGATAGACTCATTTTATGAGAGTCTACTTTTTGCTTTGATTTCATTTCATGTCCTCCAAAATATCCTTTGAGAAGAAGTTCATTCTAAATTCTTGAGAATTGTCTTGAATACAATTATCTGATTGAGAAACATCCTGAATGATTTTTGGAAGATAGCATACAACTAGTGCAATGCCGATTAACGGATTGATAAATCCGAGTAAATTGTAGTACTCTAAAAGAAAACTTTACCTAGTCATTCATTCATCTTCACGCTCACCCCATTGATGATTACAATCATTACATTTCCATCTAGGATCATGATTAGTTACAAGACATCCTCCGAGGATGATTTCCTTTTTTCCTAATTGCTCCTCAATAGATTCCATGTCTAGCGGATAACCCCAAAATATCTCTGCAATCCATGATTTGCCACATTTAGGACAGTTCAATTTCTCTTACTCCAGGTCATGTACTCTAGTTTTTTTGATAGTTTGAAAAATTTCAATTTTCTTTATCCTTTTGATATTTTTCTAACTTTTCTTTTAGATTTGCAAAGGATATTACAACACTATCATCATTTGACATATTTTTTAATCCAAATAGAATGGTCATGATTTACCTCCATAATACATTGGTTCATCATCATCCTCAAACTCTCGAATTATTCTTGGAAAAAAAGAAGGTTGTGTGGACCCTTCCTCCACTTGATGGCTTTTGTGCAATAGTGTAATTGATTTCATAGTGTATCTTTGCGACCAGAATTATTATATAGCATGTCAATAGTATGCATACTAGACATACTATTATGGCTAAAATTGCAAAATTACGTATACATATTGCTCCTGTAGGTTATGAAGTAGACAGAATCGTCCTTTCTGCAAAACAAGAAAAGGCAGATAAGGTATGGTTACTAGTTCACGAGAACAAGAGTGAGGACAAGGCAGTTCCTTTTGTTTCAAAAATCCTAAAGCAACTAGAAAAGTTACAGATTGAAACAGTTCAAGAATCTCATGACAGGCAGGATCTCTTTAAGATAATTCGTGCAGTAAAAAACATCATAGAACAAGAAAAGGGAAATGAAATCTATGTGAATTTAGCATCAGGTAGTAAGATTCAGGCAATTGGAACAATGATGGCATGCATGATGTTCAATGACGATTCAAACATTCATCCATTTTATGTAGAGGCACAACACTATCCAGGATTTGATGCAAAGCAACCACTATCAACTGGAATAAAAGAGATTGTCGATGTTCCACCATATTCAATAAAGACGCCTGATCAAAAATTAATTTCTGCATTGCAAATCATTACTGAACATGACGGTAAATTAACCAAAAAAGAGATGGCAATAATGGCTGAAAATAAAGAAATAATTACAATTAATGCAAAAGAGAAAAATCACTCCATGGCAAGATTTGCAAGTCTAGATAAAAACATTATACAGCCATTAGAAGAATGGGGCTTTATTGTCGTAGAAAAAGTTGGAAGAAACAGGTGGATAAAAATTACTGAAGAAGGAAGTAACGCGGCAGAGTTTTTAATTTAGTTAACATTAACAATTCCAGTCATCCAAGGATGAACCATACAGAAATAGTCATATGTTCCTGCTTTGTCAAATGTAAATTCAAAAGTTGTTCCAGACATAAACAAACCAGAATCAAATACTCCAGTTAACCCTGCATCAACACTTCCACTAGTTACAGTATGTGCAGCAGAGTCATCATTGCTCCAAGTAACTGTTTGACCAATAGTTACTGTAATTTCACCA
Organism: uncultured Nitrosopumilaceae archaeon; assembly: GCA_964490195.1. Taxonomy (GTDB): domain Archaea; phylum Thermoproteota; class Nitrososphaeria; order Nitrososphaerales; family Nitrosopumilaceae; genus Nitrosopumilus. The sequence goes on along the minus strand of CAZBBN010000014.1, from coordinate 2,236 downwards.
GGTAAATAACATTCATTTGTTTCTTCACATCCTGGCACTGAAGCACCTGCTTGAATTGATACTAAATGTATTGTTTCTGTTGTGGGTTCCATTACAGGTTCTGCAGTTGTTTCTGTTGTGAGTTCCATTACAGGTTCTGCAGTTGTTTCTGTTGTTGGCTCCATTACAGGTTCTGCAGTTGTTTCTGATTCTGTAACTACCATTTCTTTTACATCATTAACAATAATTTTACCAGTCATCCAAGGATGAACCATACAGAAATAGTCATATGTTCCTGCTTTGTCAAATGTAAATTCAAAAGTTGTTCCAGACATAAACAAACCAGAATCAAATACTCCATCATTTCCATCTGAAATATTTCCACTAGTTACAGTATGTGCAGCAGAGTCATCATTGCTCCAAGATACAGTATCACCAACTCTAATTTCTAAAGAGTTTGGAAGAAAGCATATCTGTTCAATTTCACATCCAGGAATGCTAGAGCCTTCAGGGATAGAAACAGTATGAGTCTCTGGAGGTGCAGGCATTGTAGAGACTGTAGGAACTTGGGCAGATAATTCTGGAATCACAGTTATTACAGTTTCAATTCCTTTTGGTCCAGTAATTTCATCACCATGACCTAAACCTTGAATGATTACTTTGATTTCAACTTCAGATTCTCCAAGAACAGATGTTTCATGAATTGGATGTTTTCCTGGATGTCTATGAGATCCAGGTTCTGAGAGAATCTCATTTCCATCTTGTGTAGCAAATACATCATAATTTACATGATCAACAACATTGCCATCATCATCTCTAAATTCAACTTCAAACAGAAAAACATCACCCACAATTGTAGTTTGGGGCATAATGCCGGTATGGATAGAAATTTCTTTATCAGGTTCTGATACAATAACACATTCACCATCATGATCTAATTTAACATCAGAAGCATTCAGCATACACAAATTACCATATGTTACTCCATCAATTCCACAAACTGGAGTATAATCCAAAGTACAAGGAGTTGGTTTTTCTTCAACTGGAACCATTCTTGGTTGTATAACATCGTCAGGATTCATTGCGATAAACCCAATAGAAATTGCCACAAGAATACCAACTAGTACTATCATTCCAACTGAAAAGTTCATCTCATCCACCCGTTAACTTTGCAAACTTTTCGTTCTTACTTAACTTTTCCATAAACTCAATATTTGACAGTGCAACAACTGCAGATTCTACTACTGGTTTGTCTGGATCGTTTAATGCCTTTTCCAGAGTATCTTTTGCATCCTTGTTGCCAACAACACCTAATGCAATTGCAGCCTCATGTCTTACAAACATACTTGGATCATAAAGTGTTGCATAAGTTAATGGTGGAATTGCACTAGAGTAGCTCATCTGACCTAATGAAAAGGCAGCCTCATGTCTTACCAATTCATTTTCATCATTTTTCAAAACTTTAGCAATATATGGAATTTTATCTTCTCCACCAAAATCAACTAAAATGCAAGTGGCTCTTGTTCTAACTACATAATCAGGATGCTCTAAAAGAGAGATAAAATAATCAATATCTTTCTGTTCATACTTTGCTTCCATTTCAGCAAAAAGTGTTAATCGTTCATCAGTTACTGCTTGCAATTTGTTTTGAAACTTTGTGTGGCCTATATTAGGTTACTTGAAAAAAATCTAGTAATTTTGATTCAACACAAAAGAATTTAAAGTTCTTTTGTATCTAAGAGGTTTTTTCTTTGTATCAACTTTTTTCCCACCATATAAAACATCAGGGATTGTTTTCGTCAGAACCATACGATTCATGGGTTTTGGAAGATAACTAAATGCATCCATGTTCATTATTTGGTCAACACTATCTTGATCATCAACATATGTAGATGTAACAACAATTCACATATCCATATTGTCTCTGATGATACATTCCAATATTTTAGATCCTTCTAATTTTGGCATTTTCAAATCTAGCAGAATTACATCAGGTTTATGCTTTAGATACATTTGGAGACATTCACATTCATCTTTGGCCTCAACAATACGAACCCATTTGACAGTTCTTTTGAGCACATCTCTAAAGAATACTCTAAATGCTTCAGAGTCATCAACTATCAATATTATCGGAAACTTTCTCACAGATACGGTCAGATATCAGTGAATTTATCGAATTGTTTGTTTATTTTAACAATCAAAAAGTATCGATTTTTAATTATGAATGGTATTTTTTTAATTCATCTAAGAATGATTT
>CAZBBN010000013.1:0-13637 GCA_964490195.1 uncultured Nitrosopumilaceae archaeon | reverse complement strand
AGTACAACATCAAGATCAGAGATCAGTTTTGATAATAGCTCTGCATTTTTTTTTCTAGATTTTAAAAAGTTTGGAAGTTTTTTCATTTGAACAGTTGCGATTGCAGCATTTATTTCAGGTAGTCGTAAGTTTAGGCCAAACATTCGGGTATCATATCCATGAACCATTCCATGATTTCTAATCATCAATAATTTGTCTCGGAATTTTTTGTTATTAGTTACAATAAAGCCACCTTCACCAGCAGTCATCACCTTTGCGGGATACATGCTGTAACAACCCATTTCAAAGAAGGTACCAGTATGTTTTCCTTTGTAGGTTGTTCCTAATGATTGTGCAGAATCTTCAATGATAGGGATATTATGCTTTTTAGAAATTTCAGAAAGTCTTTCTATATGTGCTGCATTTCCATAAAGATGTACAGGAATAATGGCACGAGTTTTTTTGTTGATCTTTTTTTCTAAATCATCAGGATCAATGGTATAATTTTCTTTTAGAATATCAACAAAGATTGGCTTAGCTCCAGTTGAAACGACAGCATTTGCAGTTGCAACAAAAGTAAATGATGGAACTAAAATTTCATCTCCCTTTTTGACATCTAGTGCATATAGAGCAGCCTGTAGAGCAGCTGTGCCTGAATTTACTGCAATAGCATATTTTGATTTTACAAAAGAAGAGGCAGATCTTTCAAAATCTTGAACTTGTTTTCCACCATGACTAGCAGATGATGTTAAAGAGCCATTTTTTAGAATATTTGTAACAGCAGATATCTCTTCTTTACCTATTATTGGGATGTTAATTGCAATCTTCAACAGTTATGCTGTTTATAACTAGTCTATAAATCTCATCGATGAAACATGAATTTTTATATTTCAAAATTTGGCAAACGACATTATGAAACCACGTCATCTTGAAAAGACAGATTCAGGTTACAAAGTGTATCTATACATTTTCTATATCTGTGGATTCATTATGTTATCATCTCTAGTTTTTGGAGTATATGTAACTATGATAGAATGGATTGAAAATGGAACTTATGTGATGGGAGAAGCAATCAATAATACAACAATTCCATTTGAAAATTTTGCTAGAGTATCTACGTGGATATTTTTTTCTACAATAATTGGATGGTACTGTGTTTCAAGAATTGGTTGGAGAAGGACTGCAGGAAACAAAATTGTTGGAGCAAAGATGGCATTACTTCAGTTAATGTTATTAGGATTTTCAATTATTGCACTCTATGAAGTAATATACAATTTTACAGTATTAAATGCACAGATAACAGCAGGGATAACTGATGGCGTAGTTCCAGATATTGATAGGTTATCAGTTGCATATCCAGATCCGGACAGACCATGGAATTTGATTTTTGCTACCAAGTTATTTCTTGCAGCCTTTATCATTAGCATACATGCATTTTATCTTAGCATAAAACCCAGAAAAAGCCTAGAGGAATCAGAAGTAGAATAGACAATTTAGGATTGTTTAGCGTAAAAACTATTTCTAGTATGTATCAGTACTTTCAGTATGGGATTATTCGGCTCTAGTAAAAATGAATTAAAATGCAAAAAATGTGGAACAGTTCTTTCTGATTCTGAAAGATTAAAGAAACATCAAGAAAAGGCACACAATAAGAAAAAAGAAAAATGCAGAGTGTGTGGAACTGAATTTGATACTCAAGAGGATTTGAGAAAACATAAAAAGAATTGTAAATAAAGTTTAGAAATTATTCTGATAGGCTTGATTCGTATTTTGCTGGTTTTTTAAGTGCTTTTTCAATAGCATCTAAATTTTTAATTTCATTTTTAGAATTCATTGTAAGAGTTTTGATCATTTCTGAGCCTAACTGAACTGATTGTTCAGGTAATGTATCTAAAAATTTTTGAAGTGCTTGCTTGTAATTTTCTATTAAATTCAATCCATCTTCAAGAGTCATAAAAGGAATTGAAATATCTCATATTCAAAGTTTCCAAATTCAACTAAGAGTTTTTGAATAACTTTATACGTTTAGATCATAAAAGTTGTTTTGATTTGGATATTACAGAAAAAGTAGATCTGATTGAACGGCCACCGACTGAGGAAGTAGTAACTCATGATGAATTAATTGAATTATTCAAATCAAATTCGTCACCTAAACATTACATTGGACTTGAAATTTCGGGTTTCTTACATCTTGGTAGTTTAATTAGTACAGGTTTCAAAATTAATGATTTTGTTAAAGCTGGTGTTAAATGCACAATATTTCTTGCAGATTGGCATACACTGATTAATGATAAGCTAGGTGGGGATTGGGAAACAATATCAAAAGTTTCAAAATATTATCAAGATGCATTCAAGTTAGTTTGTCCAGAAGCAGAAATTATTTTAGGATCAAAGTTGTATGAAGAAAAAGCTGAATATTGGTCTGAGCTTGTTAAATTTACAAAACATATGTCAATTGCAAGAACAATGAGAACTCTTACAATAATGGGACGCTCTGAAGATGATAAAAAAATAGACTTGGCCAAATTACTCTATCCTGCGATGCAAGCAGTGGATATTCATTCATTAGATGTAGACATTGCTCATGCTGGAATGGATCAAAGAAAAATCCACATGTTAGTTAGAGAGATTTTTCCTAAAATGAAATGGAAGGTTCCTGTGGCTGTACATCACAAGCTACTACCTGGACTTTCAAAACCTGTAGACACAAATGATTCTCAAATGTTAGGTAAAATGAGCAAATCTGATCCAAACTCAGGTATTTTTATTCATAATACAGATGAAGAAATTAAGAAAAAGATTAGCAAGGCATGGTGTGAAGAAGCAAATATTCAAAACAATCCATTATTAGAGATTGCAAGAACTGTAATTTTTCATGATTTTGATGAGATGAGAGTAGAGAGGCCTGAAAAATTTGGTGGAAATGTATCATATTCGGATTATAACCAACTGGAAACAGATTTTGAAGAAAAGAAACTACATCCGGGTGATTTGAAGCAAACAGTTGGAAATTATTTGGTTAAAGTGATTTCTCCCATAAGGGAAAAGCTAAATCTAAGTGAAGAAGTAAATGATGCAATAAGGAAAAGCTATTAGACTTTAAGATCAGGATTAGTTTGTCCTTCTAAATTGTATTTTGATTTGTATCCTCTTGGATTTATCATCAAATCTTTGTAAGTATATGTTGATGAATTTCCAATAATTACAGTACTAATCATTCCTAATTTGTCAGAATGATTAGGTAGGTTTTCCAAATCAGTCATAACAATTGTTTCAGATTCTCTGAATGCTCCCTTAATTATTGCCACAGGGGTTGTAGGTTTTCTATATTTTAGAAGAACTTTTCTGGTATCTTGTAATTGATGAATTCTTTTTTTACTGGCAGGATTGTAAATGACAATTACAAAATCGCCTTGAGCTGCTGCTTCAACTCTTTTTTCAATAATTTCCCATGGAACTAGTAAATCACTCATACTAACTACTGCAAAATCAGTCATCAAGGGTGAACCGATTATTGAAGCGCATGAATTAAGTGCAGATACACCTGGAACAATCTCTACTTGTAAACCATCTTTAGGATTCCAATCTGACTCAGCAAGGGTTTCATAAATTAAACCAGCCATTCCATAAATTCCAGGATCACCACTTGATATCAATGAAACAATTTTCCCAGATTTTGCAAGATCAATGCATTGATGAGCTCTTTCAACTTCTTGTGTCATTGCATAACGATAAACTGTTTTACCTTCAATTAGATCCTGAACTAAATTTACATATGTTTCATAGCCAACAATTGTATCACTTTCTTCAATTACTTCTTTGGCTCGGAATGTCATGTGATCATGATGTCCAGGACCAACACCAACAATGTAGAGTTTACCGGTCAATTTTATAATAATTTTTTTGTCAAGTAATTTATCCCTTTAGTGAAGATTCTATTGAAATGGATCTATGAATGGGCAATTAACGATATAATCACTGTTTAGTGGTTTGGCAATACTAACAGATAGCAAACCATCAGCACGAAATGAGTCAATATCTGACTTTGTCTCTAAAATTTTTGCTGATTCTGGATCATTCCACTCAACTAGATAAATTCGCCACATTGGACTGTAATTTTCATTGTCAAGAGAAGCACTTGCAATTCCTGCTTGGAATCCTAATGGACCAGATCCTTTAATTCCATTTTTAAATTGGAATAGATCAACTGCACCAGAATGAGCGATAAGATTTGCAGAAGTTGGAGATGAAACCACACCCATTGTCTCTGCAGGTCCTAAAGGAGTAGCATCAGTTACAATATAGTAAATTGTTCTTCCATCTGGTCCCCAGCCTCTATGGGCAACAAAAGTTACAGTCAATTCTTCTTCATTAATTTCAATTATTTGTCCTCCTTCATATGGCATATCATCAGTAATTTCTTTATCAGAACGTATCTTCATTTGTCCATCAGGCCAAGTAATTTGAGGAGTGTTAAGGACAATTCCTGTTTCATTAAATTCAATTCTGCCATTTTCTTGAGCATTAATAATATCAGCTGCGGATTCAAATACTATTTCTTTTTGGCCTGTTTTCCATGTTACTTCAATTACAGAATTTAATGCACTATATTCAGATTCTTGTGAAGGAGTACTAGAAAATACTTCATTTTGAAATCCATAGATTCCCTCACCCTTTACTCCGTTTTTAAAAACGAATATTTTTTGTAAAGTATTTTCTGGTATTTTTGAAATTACTGGGGCAAGTTCAACATTCCATTCTTGTTTTTCAGAGATAGTTTTTGCATAATCTTCATCACTGCCATCAGTAATGATGTATAGAACTTGATTTCCATTGTAGGTTCCTTTATGCATTGGAATAATAGCTGGAACATTAGTTCTCGAAAGTAATGATGATGGTTCTTCTTTTTCTAATTCAATTTTTTGCATTATCACTTCAGTAGGTTGTCCTCTTATCCATCCATCAACACTTACTGTTGAAGTAAATTCTTCTGGGGTTGAGGAATGTAATGCAAGTGCAGCTCCTGTAAACTCGAAAGATCCAGAATTTTCCTGTAAATCAATTAAAGATAATCCGTAAACTGTTTTTCCATCAACAGTCCAGGTCGGTTGTCCCTTTGCATCTTGTGAATTAATTTCATGTAAAACTACTATCTGAACAGGTACGCTTGAGGTAAATGTCATAGAGCCATCATACAAAGTCCCCTCATTTGGAGAAAGAATTAGTGCTAACTGATGATTCTCATGTCCTTGTCCAGGATCTTGAGAAGATGTTATAGTTTGAGTGAAATTAATTTTTTTTCTTGAACCAGCATCCGCGAATTGATCAGATATTGAAGATACTGAGATAATGCCAATTACAAAAATTCCAATTAATAAAATAGCAATTAGTTTATTCAATAAATCTGATTTATTTTATGCCCTTAAATGATTTTGTCTTAATTGATTTTATCTAGTTCAAATGCATCATGTAGTGCGCGTACTGCAGCATTTGTATCAGAATTTTTTACTACAAATGCAAGATTAAGTTCTGATGATCCTTGTGTAATCATTGATACATTAATTTTATTTTTCTCAATTGCCCCAAACACTCTTGAAGCAACTCCAACTGTACCTCTCATTCCTGAACCAATCAAAGCGATAATTGCCACATTAGTTGTAACTTCTAATTTTTTGATGATTTTACCTAACAATTCCATCTCTAACGCATTTACTGCTTTATCAAGATCAGCATTCTTAACTACAATTGTAATACTTGATTCTGAAGGATTCTGTGATATCATCATTACATTAATTCCAGATTTTGCTAAAGTTTCAAATATTTTAGCTGCAGTTCCAGGAGATCCAACCATACTGCCTCCTCGAATATCGATTAGACCATTATTTTGAAAACTGCTTACGCATTTTACAGTATTTTTTGCTGATGTTGATGGAGATACAGTTACCAAAGTTCCTTCATTTTTTATATTAAAGGAATTTCTAATCTTCATTGGGATTTTCTTTGATAATAAGGGCTCAAATGTTCTTGGATGGATCTGCTTTGCACCAAACATAGCCATTTCTATTGCTTCCATATATGACACTTCTTTGAGTAATTTTGCATTTTTTACAATTTTTGGATCTGCAGTCATTAGTCCATCAACATCACTCATCAACCAAATTTCATCTGCCTTTATACAAGAACCAATTGTTGTTGCAGAATAATCAGAACCACCTCTACCAAATGTAGTTACATGTCCATGTTGATCTGCACCTGCAAATCCACCTACTACAGGAACTGTTTTCTTTGAAAACAAATCTTCCACTGTCTTTGAAACTCTAAATTTCGTTGTATCAATTAGTGGCTTAGATTCACCAAAATTAGAATCTGTAATTATTCCAACTTCTTTTCCAGTAAGAGGGATTGATTTTTTACCTGAATCATTAATTGCTGATGAAACTAATTTTATTGACAATCTTTCACCAAATGAGATTAGATAATCCATTGATCTGGATGTAACTTCACCAAGCAATACCATTCCATCAATTAAAGCAAATAGTTCTGCAAAATCTTCATCTAGTTTTCTTAATAATTTTTTTTGTAAATCCGATTTTTTGATTGTTTGTTTTGCTAATTGTTTATGTCTATTGGTAATCTTTGATGCAAGTTGTTCAGCTTTTGATTTATTTTCTTTTTTTATTGATTCTGATATCTCTATTAGATCATCAGTAGTTCCACTTATTGCAGAACAAACAACTACAATTTGATGTTTCTTCGATAATGAGTTAATGTGTTTAGATATGACTTGGATATCTTTGGAAGTAGAAATTGATGTTCCACCATATTTTATTACGAGTCTCAATTCAAAGTACCTGAATTAGTTAATCTTTAAATGCTTTAACTTTCCACGCGTGGAGCCAAGTAGAAGTGAATTCTGCCAATATTTGCCACTTTAAATTCAATTCTAAGAGGTTTTGCGCTTGAAAACTCACATGTAATAAAGCCTGCAGTAGTACCTACTGCCTTTACTACAGGATTAAGATATTCGAGGCTGTAAGTACCAATACTATCTTCTCTTGAAGAAATTTCTTCAATCTCTTCATCTTCTTTGTCCAAATCAATTACTACCTCTCCAGAGTCACCTTTGCCCGAAAAGTCACCTCTTGAATCAGAAGTATGAATTGTTAGATAATCTGATACTACCTGCACATCACCGAGAATCTTATCAAACTTTGAAGAAGACAATACAATTTTAGAATCATATGGAATTTTTGGTAATGGGGTATCTGTTGCAGAACTTTCAATTAAACGCATTTTGTATTTTTTGTTTTTTCCAACTGTAACAAGTAACATATTTTGTTCAGAGATACTAATCTCTATGCTATCTTTTTTATCTGCTCTTTTGATAAGTTTTGAAAACTCATCTATTCTTACTCCAAATTTAATATCACTATCACATTCATATTTTTCAAATGCAGAATTAGGCCACGATATATCAATTAGAGCAACATGTGACGGATCCATTCCTCTAAAGGTAATTCCTTCTGCTGTTGCAACAAAAGTAGCTTCTTCAACAAGTGTAGATATTGCAGAGATGATTGCCTTTAGATCATCTGAGCCGCTCGTTTTTGCTCCAAAAGTCAAATCAATTTTCTTGACTTAAAGTTCCAGTTAAACGTTATGTGTAATCACGCCAGGTGTATTTACATTTCTGACAACGATAAAATCTAGTTGTAGGTTCATCCGCACTTCTAGTTTGAAACATCCACCATACTGCCTCATCATGACCACATTTTTCACAATCCATTTTGATTGTTGGATGTGTGTCTTCTCCTTCATTTCCTTCAAAAGCTAAAAGTGAAAAATCTGGTTCTTCTTTATCAACAATTTTTTTTTTCTGTGTTACTTTTTGTCCTTCTATATAACCACATTTTGAGCATTCAAAACCAGAAGTACTCTTTTTTAGTTTGACCTCACATTTGGGGCAAAATTTCAATCTAATTTACCTTGATTTTAGAATTAAATAGTTGCTTCAACTCTTCTGCCATTTTTATTGCGGAATCTGTTGCTTTTTTGATTTCTCCTAGAGGTTTTGTACTGGAATTAATTCTCATCCAGCATTCATTAGTAAGAGGATGTTTTACTATGACTCCTGCAAAATCAGTATTTGATCCTTTTAGGATCTCATGTTGAATAATGTATAAAATTCCTATATCAGTATCAGTGATTGAAAGACTGATTTCCTTTGGTTCAGAACTGATCACTTGTGCGTTCATGTATTCAGAAAAAGCACTTATTGCGGATATAAATCATTATGAGCGGTAAGAATGGCAGAAAGTAAGATTTCAGAGATAAAACTAGTAAATTCCAAGGATGAGTACTCATCTGATGAAAATGTAGAGATTAATGTCCAATTTTCAGTTGAAGGCGACCTTAGAAATGCCTTCAATGAGGCAAATTGGACTAAAGCCTACAATAACAATGATGTTTCATTCAAAATGAAATATGGTATAAAATTGATATCAGGAGGATTCAGAAAGAAGGAATTAGGTAGAACTATTGATACTTACAAAAAGGCGTCAATTTTTTGGACGAGAAACCCTAAACTTGTTAATCCTATGAAAGATAGAAGAATTTGGGTTCAGGTAGCCAAAAATTTTGAGCCATTTATCAGACTAACTGAAGAAGAGGTAAGACAGGAGCTTTTTGACTTTGATGAAAAATTTGTTTTCAAAGCATCAGACTTGGGAAAAGGTAAACACAAGATTGGTGCTGAAGCATTTGCGTCATGGCAAAAGCATGACTATACAGAAACTGGAAGTATCAAAAACAATTCCAGTGAAATTGAGATAACAATCAATTAGAGCCAGATTCAAGATTTATTCATAACAACAACAGTTATTTTTAAGATTCTTTTTTCTGATTGCCATATTTTCTTTGAATTAGTTTCTTAGATACATCAATTATTTTGTTAAAATCTTCTTGATTTTCATCATGCTTTGCAAATTCAACCAAGCTTGAAAGTTCAAAACAATTCCTAATCTCAGAAATTGGATAAATTGTATTATTAAGATACGATAATAGATCCTCATTGGTAATTTCTTTGTTTAAGTTTAGTTCATAACTCAAGAAGAGTCTAATTGCCTGACTAACTTTTCCGTAAGCATCTTTGTATTGTTTATTATCAAAACAATCTTGTGCTTCTTTAATTAAATTTTCTGAGACTGTTACATAATCAAACTTTTTTGTTTCTTTAGAAATTACAGGTTTTGATGGTATTTTCTTTTTTATTCTCAATTTTTTATAAAGAAAATATGTAACAATACCTACAGGTAAAAGTATCAGAAAAGGATACAGATATGAGTAATCCTTCCATGGTTTTTCTAACTGAACTTTTATTAATTCATCATTTTTAAAATCTGCAGTAATAGTAGCAGTTTGTAATTTATCATTTTGATAAATCAATGAAATTGATGTAATGTTTTTATCAAAATCAAATTCTAGGTTTTTTTCTACAAAACCATCTTGTGTTAATTGATTCTGGTATTCTTGAAAAGTTGGATCTTCCCTAAGTTTTGATAACAATTCCTCTCTTTCTTCTTGGGTTTGCTTTTGTATGTCAGTTAATGTTCCATTTACCATGCTACCCTCAATTTTAGCCCATTTTCCTTGCTTGTTTTCATAATTTACTTCAAAATCTCCTGTCGAAGTTGAACTTGGATTTAGATTACCATTTGTAACATTATATCCTTGCTGCAAAAGTTGTTGATGTTTTTTTTGAAAATCTTCATTAGATACAAGTTGTTTCTCAAACTCTTTTTTGAGGCTATTTTCTTCTTGTAATTGCTGCTGAATTTCTTTTTTTAATGCATTACTGTCTTGTGCTAATTGATTATTTTGGAGTCTTTGTTGAGGATCTTGTGGAAATGAAGATTGTTGATTCATTAATTCATCCAATTTTTGTTGAATAGATTGTTGTGGATTTGATGGATTGCTCTGACTAGGTGAACCTTGTTGAGACGAGCTTTGCATTTTGTTTTGTACATTATTTTTTTGGGATTCATCTGAAACAAAATGAATTATTATAGGATCAAGTGATACATTAATTTGATTGCCATCATTGTAAATGAAATTCAAATTTACTGTAAGAGTTGAAGGTGAATTGCTAGTTCCAAAATCCAATGAACCTGTTTGGATTCCATCATTTACTGTGAATGTGGACGCTTGTGTGTTAGAGCTTGAAAATTGTGTGTTTGCTTGCATTATTTGTTGTGAAATTGTGTATTGTAACATGCCAGATATTTGATGTCCATAATTATTTTCAATCTCTAAAGGAATTATGGCATTTTCTCCAACTTTGAAATAATATTCAGACTGATCAACAGACATTACAAGTTCTTCAGCAAATACAAGTGGAAAAGGAATTAAAAATAAAAGAAAAAACAAATATAATTTGTTCATTGAATGATTCTCCCTTTTCCATATCTCATGTAGATTTGAGTAACGAACAAGCTTAGTGCAGCTGCAAAGAACCAGTCTTTTATGCTGGTGTCTTCCTGCTCTCGTTTAATGTCTTGACTGATGTTCTTGTAGATATTTTCCAGAGTCTTAGAATCAATTGATTTGAAATATTTTCCACCTGTGTTTTCAGCAATTGCCTTAAGTGTTGTCTCATCTAGTTCTGCGTATTGAGCTCTACCAAAAAAATCATATCCTAACACTACCTTGTTTTCAGAACCTAAACCAATAGTGTAGACTTGAATATCATTAGCTTTGGCAAATGCAATTGCCTCTCTAGGAGAAATTACGCCTGCATTATTAACGCCATCACTGAGAAGAATTACTACTTTTTGTTTATTGGGTACCGAAGTTGCCATATCAATTCCAAGACTCAGTCCGTCTCCAATTGCAGTTTTACCTTCTCTAGGTAAAATATCTCTGAGTTTTTCTATTACCTTGTCTTTGTATGGACTAAGATATGCTGCAGTAGTAGCACCCGTTTCAAAAGTTACAATACCTGCATTGTCTTTTGGTTGCAGAGAGTTTAGCAATATTTCTGCCGATCTTTTAGCAGACTCTAATCTGTTAGGTGGATAATCTTGTGCTTGCATACTACCAGAATCATCAATGACTAAAACAACATTAACTCCTTCTTTGGTTTGCTCCAATGGAATATGTGGATCTGCAAATCCAATTATCATCAACGCAATAACTGCAATTGATATGTAAAACAACATAGAGTCACGTTTAGTCTTCTTCTTATTTCCTATTGCAGATTTGATATATGATAAATTACTGAATTGTATTGCAGCTTTTTTCTTTTTTGTCAGAACCTTGTTGTATAAATAAAATAATACAGGAATTGACAAAAGAAAAATTAGAATAAACTGATTATCAAATCCAGTCATTTTCATCTATGCCTTCTTTTAAAAAATTTTTTCAGAGATGTTGAATAATCTTGGTCAGTCAATAAAGGAATGGTATCAACTTTAATCTTCATCATATTAGTTAGAAATTTTGAATCATTTTCATCAATTAATCTGGAATATGAATTTCTAAATTCTTCATCTGATGTGTCAACAAGAATCTGTTCTCCTGTCTCCTCATCTTCTAGCTCTATCAATCCAACATCAGGAATTTCCTTTTCTCTTGGATCAATAATTCTTAATGCAATTACATCATGGTGTTTTCGGATAATTTTAAGAGGTTTCAGATATTCACTATTATCAATAAAATCAGAAATTACGAAAATTATACTTTTTCTTTTAATAATTTTTGATATATGTTCAAGAGTTTCTTTTAGGTTAGTTTTTGCAGAATTAGGCGTAAAAGTAGTCAGAATATCCAACAATTGCAGAATGTGTTTTCTTCCCTTTCTTGCAGGAATGAATTTTTCTATATTGTCTGTAATTATAAACACCCCTACACCGTCATTGTTTCTAAGTGCTGCAAACATCAAACTTGCAATTATCTCAAGAGATTTTTCTTTCTTTGAGATATTTGTACCAAAACTTCCAGAACTTGACATATCAATTACAAAATAAACTTGTAGATCTCTTTCCTCAATGAACTCCTTGATGTACGGATGATTGAATCTGGCAGTTACTTTCCAATCTATTGTTCGTATATCATCTCCTGCTCTGTAATCCCTAATCTCAGAAAACTCAATTCCTTGTCCTTTGAAAATAGAATTATAGTTTCCAGTAATTATGCCATCTACTAGTTGTTTTGTTTTAATATCTAATTTTTTGATTTTTTTTAAAATTTCTTTTGTTTCAGACATGATTCTCACTAAAAAATATTCTGTATTTATGGAACCTTGATTTTTTCTAGAATTTTTTGTATAATGTTATCGGTTGTAATTTCTTCAGACTCTGCCTCATATGTCAAAATAATTCTATGTCGTAAAACATCATAAACAACATCTTGTACATCCTCTGGAATTACATATCCTCTTCCTTGCAAAAGAGCATTTGCTTTTGCAGAAATGGTTAACCAAATTGATGCTCTAGGAGATGCACCATATTCAATTTGATTTGATAAAGAAAGATCATACTTGTCTGAAAATCTTGTGGCATCAACGATTTCTGTGATATAGTTTCGAATTTTTTCATCTGCATATATTTTGGGTACAAAGTCTTGCATCTGTAATAATTCTTTATTAGAAATAATTTTTGCAGCTTTATGTGAAATCCCCTCAGTAAATCTTTGAATTATTTCAGATTCCTGTTCTTTACTTGGATATGATATCAGTAGTTTGAACATAAAACGATCCACTTGGGCCTCAGGCAATTTGTAAGTCCCTTCAGATTCAACAGGATTTTGTGTTGCCATTACAAAAAATGGTTTTTCCAAAGGATATGTTTCTCCCTGAATACTTACTTGGTTTTCTTGCATTGCTTCAAGTAATGCTGATTGGACCTTTGGAGGTGCACGATTAATCTCATCTGCAAGTATGAAGTTTGAAAAGATAGGACCCTTGATAGTCTTAAATGAGGTTGAGGCATGATCGTATATTTTTGTGCCTAAGATATCTGCAGGTAAGAGATCAGGAGTAAATTGCAGTCTTACAAATTTTGAATCAATACAATCAGATATAGTCTGAACAAGCAAAGTCTTTGCTAAACCTGGTACCCCCTCAAGTAGAACGTGTCCTTTGGACAATAATGCAACAACCAATTTTTCGATAATTCTGTCTTGACCTACAATCACCTTTGAAATTTCTTTCTGAAGGTTTTGTAATGTAATGGAAAATACTTCTGCTTGATTTGATAATGCTGTGATTTCTTGACTCATGTTTATCTCAAAAATTATGAATTAATTATTCAATTCAAATTAATAAAAATTGCTTAACAATGTATCATCTCTAATCTAAAATTATTAGAAATTCAATATTTTACAATCAAATTTTGATACAAAACATGCCTGAAAAAGCGGTTATTATAAAAAATACTAAGGTCAATTAGGGATATAAGGAACTTTTTGGGGATATCAATATGGCAAAATACGATGGTCTGTTAGGACAACCAGTTCTTGAAGTTGAAGAACCTGATAAAGACGGAGGAATCACCTTTATCTTTAAAGACAACAGGTTTTTGTTCATTAAAGCAATTGACGGAAAGATTGAGACCGTATCAATTCCAGAATAGGTGCAGATGAATGGGAAAATTTGATTCAAT
>CAZBBN010000012.1:12172-13725 GCA_964490195.1 uncultured Nitrosopumilaceae archaeon | reverse complement strand
AAAAAAAATTGATTATTAAATGACAAATTAGAGATTGATTATTCCTAAATTGGCCAATTCACTTCCAATACCGTAACCTAGAAGAGCAATACCAGTTCCAAGACCTGCCATCTCTAGTCCTCCAACTATCTTGTTTGTGTTTGCCATTCTTGATTTGATTACGCCAACAGTAAATGATGTTGAAACACTAATCCCTATTGCAATAAAGAGTGCGGTAAGTCCTGATGAAAAAAAGAATGGCAATATGGGGAGCATTCCTCCAATTAAAAATGAGATAAACATTCGTAATGCACTCTTAATGGGGCTACCTGCAATTTCTAAATTCAAATTTAATTCTTCTGTAAGCATCGTGTCCAGCCATACTTTTTTGTCCGAAATGATTTTTTCTACGATCATATCAAGATCTTTTCCTGAAAATCCTTTTGCTTTGTAGATGTCTTCTATCTCTTTTCTTTCATCTTCGGGTTTATTTTCAATTTCCCATTCTTCTCGTGCAATTTCTGATTTTAATAATTCTCGTTGTGTTTTTACTGCTAAATAATTTTGGACTGCCATGGCCTTTGCACCCGTAAACATCCCAACAAGAGCTGCAAGTATGATGATGTTGGCTGAAACATCAGCTCCTCCCACACCTGCTGCAATTCCTAATGATGTGTTAATACCGTCTCCAAAACCAAAAACAAAATCCCTCATTGCACTTGATTCCTTTAGATGAGGTTCAATATGTCGCGGTTCTGAAATTTCCTTCAATACCCTTCAAATGAATTGGTATTATTTAGAATTATTTTAATGCCAATTATAGATTGGATACTTTGGGATTGAGATTATTCCGTTACAGTAATGACTCCGCTCATCTCTGGATGAATCGAACAATAGTAGTTAAAAGTTCCTGTCTTATCTGCCAAAAATGTTACTGACTCGCTTTGGAAATAACCTAGATCTTTAATGTGAACATTAAACTCATCGATATTGAGATTATGTTTAGATGGATTTCCTAATTCATTTTTTTCTTCATTGATTAAATGAATTTGAATGAGATTCCCCTTTGATATGGTGATTGGTGGGGATGAACCAGCTGTAGAAGGAAGTGCTTTACCTCCTTTGGTATGTTGATAGTGATAACTACCCTGGGCAGATTTTACTGCCTTTAGAAATATGTTTGATGTAGAAGCAAAAACAAAACCATCAGAATTAACTGGACTAAAAGCATTCAGTGTGATGCTTCCTATTAAAATCATAACTCCTGCAACTACGGCAATTGAAACTATGTTTGTCCTAGATATTTTTGATGTTTTTTTCTGATTTTTACTCAATAATATGAAATAATTTTCAGGCATATATACAATAATTAACATTGTTAAGGAACCACTAAAAGGAATATTTCCATTAGTTTTTCATGGCGTTTAGTAAAACGTGTCCATTATGCATGGAAGAATTTATCTCATTGGTCAATTACATGTCCCACATCAAAAATAATCATGACAAAGTACGGCCCGAAGAATTTGTTAAAGATCATGATGAAGTAAAATGGTCATTCAGAAGTTAATGAATAA
>CAZBBN010000012.1:0-12072 GCA_964490195.1 uncultured Nitrosopumilaceae archaeon | reverse complement strand
GAATTTGTTAAAGATCATGATGAAGTAAAATGGTCATTCAGAAGTTAATGAATAAATGAAAATCAAAGGAAAAACATGATTAATCATGAAAAAATTCTAGAAAATCTATCTCAAAAAAATATTTGTTTATAGGTATTTTTTCAGTGTCTTCCATTGGGTTTGCCTACACCTATGGCATTAACTGAATTAGAGAATCACATCGGTGCTTATTCATTAGATTTTTTGGTAATCTCTAAATGATGATAACACATCACAAATCCACCAAAACCAAACCAAAATATAATTTTTTAAATTTGGATGTGAATAATGTAGAAGTTAAAATGATGTTCTGCTTGCATGAATTGGGATGAACTGAATCCGAGGATTGGTTAAGGGGTTACCAATTCTAGGAATGCAGCATTTGACTACGATGACTTCTACATTGATAATTGGGTATTTTTTTGTTATTTAGCAATCGCTTAACATTGTTAATTATCATGTAAATACTTGTTTTGTGAATACATTATGGTGAGACCAATATATTGAAAACATGTATTGTATGTAAGAAAGAATTTGAACATTGGTGTGATGATGTCTGTTCTATCGAGTGCTCTAATCAATTAGAACATTAAGATAGATTCATTGATGTTTTAGTAAGTTTCATAATGATCCCACTAAAGGAGATTGATGAAAGAAAATACCATGCCCATAGATAGAGTGCGTTTTCTTGTGTACACACATTGGCAGGATCGGCTGCTTGCTGAGCAGTACACGTGAGATGAAAGAAATTGCCAGGAAAAATGTTTAGTGAGATGGGAGACAATGCAACTGTATGTGAAAATAATTGTGGCAATACTAGATAAAAAATTAAGATTAATGGTACAAAAGTAATCATCATTGGACGCATGTTCATCTGCATCATCTCCATAGACATTTTATTCATGTAAGATGATTTTTTGCTCAGTTGGGCAATTTTTGCTTGATCTTTTGCCCTCATTGCAGTCATTCTTTCTTTTTGCCATGCCTTAGTTTCAGTCATTATTCGTTTTAGCTTTGTTTGATCAACTAGCTTTTTTCGAATTAGTGAATTAAACAAGTTCAGGATTATTCCAAACCCCGTTACTCCAAATAACGTTAGAATCGTACCCTTTACTATTGGATCATCACTTCCTAATGCTCCTCTACCCTTTCCAATTAATTCAAAAATACCTCCATTATCTCCTTGGAGAAAAACAGACTCTAGGAAAAACATGATTGGGTTGTGGTCTAGAATTTCAATCATAGCAAGAACTTCTCCAGTTAACCTCATCGAGTTTTTCTTAGAATAAACTGCATCAATACTTCGTGAGAATAATCACTTCCGTGTTCTTCTTCAGTATATGTTGAAAAGTTTTCTATCACATTTTCCATTTCTCCTTCTGCTACAAAATCACACTCAAACCCGTAATCTTTGCAATTTAATTTTGCCAATTCTTTTTTGCTAAATTTGTAGGTAATATACTTCAATTAACAATGTTAACTAGCCTCAGATCGTCATACAAAGAATAATGCAGAAGCAAAGGTTGGGAAATATGCCATGTCTAGTGGCAGAAAACGAAAACTAGGAAATAGGACAGCTGTTAGCATGCAACTGTCGTTCTTTCTGGAGTGATTTGCTTCTGCATTGATCATGATATGATTTGTTGTTATTTAGCAATCGCTTAACATTGTTAATCAATGCAATAAATTTCTCTTGTTTCGAGATTTTGTTCTAAGGCGGACGCCACAACAAGGACATCGAAGATTTGTAGTTTTTAAAAAAATTGAGCATAACGAGCATCTTTTTTGTCCGGATTCATAACGCGATATGTTCGATAATGGTTTTTTATGTAATGTCTCACAAACTCCCTTGCAACAAAATGTCATAACTAAGAAAATCTCCTCCTACCTATCTGAAACTTTTCTAATCTCCACCAATCTTCATTTCTTTTATCTGAAATTTCTTTATCCTCTACACTGTCTTTATCATCTACTTTGTTATTCATAATGATTGATTGTTCAAATTTCTAATAAAACTAAATTAACATTGTTAAGTATTTGCTAAATACTACAAACAAATAACAAGTTACGAATGTGTCTATTTGAAAATATCTCTTTTTCTTTAGTCGTTATCTGTCCAGAACATATAAAACAAAATTATCGAAATACTAATGAGGGATAATTTGTCAGATAATCGAAATAACATACTCAGCTCTATGGACCTTTTTATTGAAAAAATTCAACATCTCAAAGGGTTGATGTTGGGAGTTTCCTTTTCAGCCCTCATTTTAGCACCATTTGCAATAGGAATTTCAGCATACCTAATCTCACACCCTAAATTTCTCAATTTGATAGAGGTAGAGGGAGAGTTTGCCCTACTTTTGATGGTTTTACTAATCGTGGTTTTAGTAACTTCTGGAATTTGGCTAGTATTGGGAATACAACAGTTTAGATCGCTTAATTCATGGAACAAAAGATATTGTAATTATTTGAAGAAACGAGAAGACTTGGATAGAGACATTGTCTCAAAATACCATCTAGATGATGAATAGTCATTCAAGATCTAATGTGGAACTAGGTCTGCCGCTTCTTGGAAATAGTTTTTCAAATGGCTCTAGGATTTCATGACAGAAATTCATTCCTTTGTTGGTAACTTTGAAGATTGTTATGGTTCTTTTCCCCTCTCGTGATTCCACCCTTTGTATCATTCCATTTTGTTCTAAATTGTCTAAAATTGACTTGTGTTTTGTGATGTTTAACCCACAAAAACTAAACAATGCTGTTTGGTTAAGATGGCCATATTCTGAAAGTGTCAAAATAACGTCTTTTACAATGTAAATCCTATCACGATATTTTTTAGAATTTGCCACTGTCTCTGTTGACTGTGTTGCTACTTTAACTATTATGGAAATCTGTGATTAATTAACAATGTTAAGTAACTCCTTATAATATCGATTTTCTAATTTTAATATGAAATCAAAGTTGTCTTTTAATAAAAGTGTGATAAAAAACATTCTAAGAAGAGAAACTAGTTTTTCCAACACCTGTAAAATTTGTGATATGAAATTTACGGATCCTGAAAGAACAAAAAAACATATGATAAAAGCTCATTCAAAACCAAAACGTGAAAAGCAAGCTCATTGAAAATGGCTAAAGCATATGTCTTGATGAATTGTGACTTGGGTTCAGAAAAAGAAGTAATTACATCACTAAAAAAAATTACTGGTGTAAAAGAAGCTCATGGGACACTTGGTCTATACGATGTAATTGCACAAATTGATTTAGACGATGATGAGAAAATCCGAGAAGTGGTTACTAAAGTAATTCGTAAAATGCCAAAAATTCACTCCACAGTGACTTTGACTCGTTCAGAATCTGGTGAATTATTTCAGGCATCAGAGAAGATAATTGGAATGATGTTGGGACAAAATCTTTCTCAGGCATATGTTGTAATTCACTGTGATAAAGGAGAAGAATATCCCACATTAAAAAATCTCAGTCACATACCAGAAGTAAAAGAAGCAGATGTGGTATTTGGATTTTATGATGTTATTTGTAAAATTGAAACTCCTGATAATAAAACACTGGAGAATACCATCACACAAGCAATACGGTCATTATCTAATATCAAATCCAGCATGACTCTAAATATTATCAACGAACAAGATCCCAATTATTGAAAAAAGCGTGCACCTGAAATTGATTAATTCTTTTAATGAATGGATGTCTGAACAGGCGATGATCCATCATTGGAATATCCTGCATAATGCAAGGTATGACCACGGCATTTTTTAGATTATCTATAACTTGTTTATTGCCATCATGATGCCATAAATTAGTGCCTGAGGTCTTGGAGGACATCCTGGAATGAATACATCAACAGGAACAATACTATCGATACCCCCTGTAGTTGCATAATTATTTCCAAATATTCCGCCACTACATGCACATGCACCTACTGCAATTACCATCTTAGGTTTGGGTGTAGAGTCATATGCAATTTTTAATGCTTTTTCCATATTTTTTGATGCGGGACCAGTAACTAATAGAAGATCAGCATGTCTGGGTGAAGCTACAAAATGCATTCCAAATTGCTCTATATCATAAATGGGATTGTTCAATGCAGAAATCTCTACTTCACAACCATTACATGAACCTGCGTCAATTTCTCTAATTGCCAAAGATCTCCCAAATGTTTTGTTGATCTTATTTTTTAATTCATCTCCGATCTCCTCAAATGTTTTTCCAAACGGAATGGGTTCGGGAAACATTTCCAAGAGTTGGTTTTTTCTTTTCTTTGCTATGTCTGTATTATTAGAAATTTTAATTAATTTTGGAGCCTCTTCTTGACAATTTCCACAGAAAATACATTTTCCCACATCTAGGGAAATTGATTCAGGATCATTTTTGTACGAAATAGCATTTGTCGGACAAATTTTTTCTAAATTCTTTCCAATTTGTGAATCTAATACAAAATCTTTTTTGGGATCTAACGAAATTTTTCCTCGGAAATTTTTGGGGATTATGTCACTCAATTTTAATATTTTTTCAAGAGTTACTTTATTCCATGACATAATGTCTATTTTCTTAATTTCTTTTTGATTATTTTCTGTCATAAATCATTCCCCGAATAAGAAAAATCAAAACTCTTGTTAATTACTGGAAAATCAGGTACAATATTGTTTACAACTGCATGCTCGATTATAGGCCAGTTTGCAAATGATGCTGTTCTAATTTTATATCTAAAAATAGAATTTTCCTCACCTATCATAATCCAGTGTAATGTTTCACCCCTATGGGATTCTGCATATCCCAAACCAGATGAAAAAGGATTTAGTTTGGATTCCAGTCGAATATTAATTTCATCCGTCTTTAAATCATATATTGAATCGATTAGTTTTTTTGAATATCTTAGTTCATCTACCCTGCTCATAAATCTAGATAGTACATCACCTATCCTCTTTTGCAATTTTACTTGTTGTTCCATGTTCACTCTGGGTGTCTGTTCAAAATTAATTGATGAATAATATCCATAAGGATGAATTTTTCTAGTATCTGTGTCTATGCCAGTACAGATAGATGTGAGTCCCACAATTCCTAAATCTCTCACTGTCTGTTGTTCAATAATACCTGTATTTCTTAATCTGTCAATTACAGATGAATTTGATTGTATATGTTTTAGAATTTTTTCAAAATTTTGAAATATGTCGTCTAGCACTGCATGTATCTCTGATAATAATGCATTTGATATGTCTATTTTTACTCCTCCTACTTCATTGACTCCAAATAGTAATCTACTGCCAGATAATTTTTCATTTAATTGCATCATGTATTCTTTTAATATGTTTAATCTTGAAGCACCATATGAATAACTAATATCGTTTAAAATTCCACTCAGGGTTCCAAAATGATTGTAAATTCGTTCTAATTCTGCAAACAATAATCTTATTTGCTTTGCTTTTTCTGGAATTTCTAAGTGGGAAATTTTTTCTACTGCTTGACAAAATGCCATGGAATTTGCAATACTCTCATCGCCTGAAATTCGTTCTGATAAAAATACTGCATCATTAATAGACATATTTTCTGCAATTTTTTCAATACCTTTGTGTGCGTACCCAAGACGTGTTTCCATATTTACTATCCTTTCTCCAAGAACACTGAATCGAAAATGACCTGGTTCAATTATACCTGCGTGTATTGGTCCTACAGGTATCTCGCAAACCCCCTCTCCAGTAATTGGTGTGAACTCAAACTTTCTAGGTGTATAGATTAACTCCGTATTTGCATCAAAATCTTTTCGCAGAGGGAAAACATTTTCTTGAAAATCATGTAAAACTAGGGGGCTCAAATTCATTTCTCCTTGTATTTGGATGCCAAACATGTCATTGATTTCCCTTTCATATTTAATCGAAGATGGAAATACATCAGATAAACTAGGAAAATACGCATGTTTTTTATCAATAGGTAAGATGACAAATAAGAAAACATCCTCAATATTTGAACCTAGTAAATATCGTATTGTGAATGTATGATTTATTTTCCTTTCATCACAATAAATTATTGTTAGTAATCTGAGATTCATCTCAAGTTTCAAGACATTACAAAATTTTACCAATTTAGATGAATCATCTAATTCTATATGTATCTCGTTATTGTTTTTTGTATGCATTTTAAATTTGAATTCTAGTTGTTCTAGCTTAGACAAATATTGCTCGATTATTTTGCTACTCAAAAATTTTCACCCCAAAAGTATAATTTTTTAAAATCAACTCTGCAAATCCCCAACAAGTAAAATTTGTGATGCATCTTCAATTAATGTTTGCAATGGTTCTGGAATATATGCTCCCATGACAAATATGATTGATACTAGAACTAACATGGGTGCTACTGAAAGTATTCCCAGATCTTCTTTTTTCATTTTTTGTTTTGGATTTCCAAATACCATTTTGAATAAATGCTTTCCAAATCCTGCAAAAATTATTACAAGAAATAAAATTACCAACATACTTGGAAGGAAATTTTCAGATTCAAATCCAGAACTCAGTACTAAAAATTCACTCATGAAAATATTGAATGGAGGCATTCCGACAATGGCCAATCCGCCAATTAAAAACACAAATCCCGTTATTGGCATTGTTTGAATTATTCCATTTGTATCCGAAATCAATTTAGTTCCATATTTTTGAGAAATTGATCCGCTTGAAAAAAACAAGAGTGATTTTACAACTGCGTGATTAATTATGTGTAATAATGCTCCAAAAATTCCAATTACACTTCCAAATCCAATTGCTACTGAAATGATTCCCATATGCTCAACACTTGAAAAAGCTAACATTCGTTTCATGTCTTTTTGGAAATAAATTGACGCTGCAGCTATTCCGATGGAAATTACTCCTAGAATTATCAAAAGTGTTTCTGAGAAATGAGGTCCTATTGAATTGCTGGTAATTATGTGAAATCGTAAAATCCCATAAAATGCACAGTTTAACAAAACTCCTGACAAAAGGGCACTTATCGGAGATGGTGCTTCACTATGAGCGTCAGGTAGCCATGTATGCATGGGTGCCAAACCTGCCTTTGTACCAAATCCTATAATGATGAAAATAAATGCTAGTTTTACAAGATTAGGGTCAAAACCCGGCGCATTTTCCACCAAATTTGTCCAATTCATTCCTAAAGTATTCTCTCCAAGAGGATCATTGATGGTGTTTACATAGTAAAAGAAAATAGTTCCAAATAATGCCAATGACAATCCTACAGTTGCAATAAGTAGATATTTCCATGATGCTTCAATTGAGCTTTGTTTGACATACAACATTATCAACAAAACAGAAACTAGTGTTGTGGCTTCAATTGCAATCCACAATATCCCCATGTTGTTAGATATTGGTACAAGTAACATGGTGAACAAGAACATGTTGAAACCTTGATAATATCTCACAAGTTTTTTTTCATCAATGATTAATTTTTCATATTGTCTTCCCATGTAATTTACTGAATAAAGAGAAGAAAGAAACCCTACAAGTGAAATGGTAATGATAATTATGCCGCTGAGGGAATCAACATAAAATACTCCATCAAACACAGATATTGTTTTGTATTTTAGAATGGAGTTCACCAGGATTAATCCTTCTATTAGAATTAGAAAAGATGAAAACACTGTAACACTTTCAATAATTTTTTTCCTTTTTAGAAAAGTTACTAGTACTCCACTAATAATTGGAGTTATTATGAGGGCAAGAATTAATATGGACTCTAATGACGAAAATAATTCTGTAAACATTAGTCATCCCTCAAACTTTCTAAGTTTTTAATGTCAATACTATCAAAAGTTCTACTCATTCTGAATAATAAGATACTTGATATTATGACTCCTAGTAGAATATCGACCATTAATCCAATTTCAATTATTAATGAAAAGCCATGCGTTAAAGATACTGCAAACAAAAATAATCCGTTTTCAATAGTTAACAATCCTACCATTTGATTTAGTGCTTTTCTTCTGCTTATAATTACAAATAATCCGATAAAAAATAATGAAAACGATACTGGCAGAAAAACTTGGATTATTTCATTTGATTCTACGTTGAGCTGAAGGAAAATAAAATAGGACATTGCAACTAATAATGCTGATACGATAACAGATAATTTCATGCTGATATACGGATTAACCTCTAATTTTATTGGCGAATCTAGTTTTTTTGTTACGTAAAATAGAATCTTTGGGATTACCATTGCTTTAATCCCAAAAGTCAGTGCTGATACAATGTATAATTCCCAAATGTCTGTTATCAATGCAATTAATGCAACAATACCTGCAAGAACTATCGTTTGGTATCTGTATGCGTGAACCCAGTTTGAAAACCCTCTTCTTACAATTAATCCAAAAGTTGCAACAAGTAAGATTGCTGCCGATATATCAAGTACATTAATTTCTGTTGGGAGGATCAAATCAATATCACCTAGATGAAAAAGAAAATTACTCCTATCATGGAACTCGCAATTGAAATTGAAATTAGATCTGGCACTCTGAATAATCTCCATTTTGCAGTTCGTGTTTCAATAAATGCAATCAAAATACCCAAAGAGATAATCTTTACAATAACTGACAACATTCCAAAACCAATTTGTGACCCTGAAAAACTATCTGCAATTCCCCACGGTATGAAAATATTTACAAACAATGTCAGTAAAATTATTTGTTTAATTGCTTGCGACCATTCTATAATTGCTAAACTTTTTCCAGAATATTCTAGTACTGTAGCTTCATGAAGCATTGTCAATTCTAAGTGTGTAGATGGATTGTCAAATGGAAGTTTTCCTGTTTCAACCATCAGTATGATAAAAAATGCAATTAATGCAAATAACACTCCTGGTGCTGCAAGAAAAGAAATTTCGTTTGCAGATGATACAATCGTACTGATATTTGTTCCTCCATAAAAAATGGCAATCACAAAAATTGTTATGAATAACGTCGGTTCTACAAGTGCAGAAAACATCATTTCTCGACTACTCCCTAATCCTCCAAAAGAACTTGCTACATCTAGTCCTGCAAGTATTGTGAAAAATTTTCCTAGTCCAAACAAGCCTACAACCAACAATATGTCTCCAATAACGCCAAAAGGTGAATAGATAATAGATACTGGGATGAAAAAGGCTGCAGATACTGTAGTTACAAAATTTACCCATGGGGTACATCTAAAAATCCATGAACTTTGATTCGAAACTACCTCTTCTTTTTTTAGTAATTTTAAAATGTCAAAATAAGGTTGAGTGATAGGCGCCCCTATTCTTTTTTGAGATTTTGCCTTTGTTTTTCTCATAATGCCCACAATTAATGGTGATAAAACTATGAGTAGCAAAACTTGAGATATTCCAAAAATGGGGTCTATGATGGATAATTCATTCAATTATTCCCGACCCCGCAGCTAATAGAAGTGAAAGTAATACGATCATAATATACAAAATGTATGCATTGACTTTTCCAGTCTGTATTTTTCGAATTTTATTTAAAACATACAAGCTGATGGAAGTTACTATGTCATAAAATTCTTCAAAAATATTTCTTGTATTGGACTTCACATCAATTGATTTTTTCAAATATTGATTTTGCTCTGAATAAAAATAATTGCTCATTTCATTTTTTGGCTTGTAAAAAATGGCAAAAATCCTACCTAATGGTTCTGCTAATGATGTTGCAGTGTATTGTGTTCTCTCAGATAAACTTCCAAATCCACAATCCCATGTGTTGTATTTTTTTGTGCTGGTTTTGCCCCCAATAATTTTAACAAGGACAAAAATTGATACAAAAACAGATAAAAGAATTATCAATACTGTGGGCATCATTAAACTTGCAAAACTTTTACCATCTTCAGTAATGATTGAGAGTGGTTCAAATGGGCTTAGTGGTGTGTAAGGTAAATTAAAGGCAGTTACAATTAGATTTATTCCAATAAAAGGTAATATTCCTAATACAATACATGCTGATGCAAGTATTGCTTTTCCTGCAAGCATAAACCGTGGTACTTCAATTGCATTTGCAGCTTTTATAGTACGACTTTTTGCCAAGAATGAAATTCCAAATAATCTAATAAACGTGGCAGCTGCAAGACCTATTGTAAGTGCCAATGCTAAACTTGCAAATGTAAGTGACACTTGTAAAATGGTTGAAGGTATTTGGAAAACTGAAAGAAGTGATTGTAATGTCAACCACTCACTGATAAATCCATTTAATGGAGGTAATCCTATAATTGCAATTGTTCCGATAAGAAACATTAATCCTGTCCATGGCATTTTTTTGATAAGACCACCTAGATCTTCGATATTTTTTGTATGTGTACTATAATGTATTGAGCCTGCAGACATGAACAACAATCCTTTGAAAATTGCATGATTCAATATGTGGAACATACTAGCTACAAAAGCCAAAATTGATAGTGATGTGAGATTAAATGATGCAAAAACTACAGAAAGACCCAAACCGATAAAAATAATTCCAATGTTTTCAATACTACTAAAAGCAAGAATACGTTTGATGTCTCGTTCAACTAACGCATACAATACCCCCACTAATGCTGAAACCGAGCCAATTACAACAATTCCCAATCCCCACCACAGGTAATGGGATGAATCGTCAATTGAATTAAAATCAAATAGATATCTGATAATTCCATAGATTGCAATTTTTAGCATTACTGCAGACATTAATGATGATACATTGCTGGGTGCAGATGGATGTGCTTTTGGTAACCATGTATGTAATGGAACCATTCCTGCCTTTGTACCAAATCCTATGAAGGCTAAAATAAAAGCAATATCTCGTACATAGTCTGGAATTATTCCTATGTCTCTAAAAGAATCGAAACTAAAACTACCACTTTGTGCATACATGAAAAGAAATGATGCCAAAATAAAGGCAGTACCCAGATGAGTCATTACAAGATATGTTAAACCCGATTTACGATTGGTTTTATTTTCATGTTCGTATATTACTAAAAAGAACGATGTTAATGACATCAGTTCCCAAAATATTAAGAAAAAGAACGAATTGTTACTTGCAACTACCATGATCATTGAAATAATAAATAGATTGAACAACATTCCAAGATTAGAATTGTTTTTCCTGTCATCGAATTTTTTAGAATATGACAAAGAGTAAATAGAAACAGCAAATGAAATTAATCCAATTATTAAAATAAAAAAAGCTGCTATACCGTCAATCAAAATTTCAAAATCGAAAATTTGTTGTGAACTTAAAGTTATGTGAATCTCTTCAGAAGTTAATACCATTATTGATAAAATAACTGCTAAAAAAGATCCAATTGCAGATGGTATGTATGTTAAATACACATGTTGTTGTTTTCCTCTATAAAACAGTCCTAATATTGCACCCAAAGAAAAAAAACCTATTACAGCATACAGAATATATGAATTTTCTATCAAAACATCCCCTAGATTAGAATTTTTAAAAATCTCTGAAATCAATTAAACCTATGTTTAGTATCACAATGTGGCACAAAATTATCTTAGGTGGTTGTAAATATATGTCCCCTAACTAATTTCATATGAATTACAGTTGATTGGAATTGATTTTATTAAATTCATCAATATTGCATCAGACAAAACATCCACAATAGAATTCTTTTGTAATCACTTTGAATCAAAAGAATCATTTGCTGCCCCAAATGTACATCAAAGAATTACTATGTCCTGGCAAAGGGATATCTCAGATGTGTAGACTGCAAGTCAGATTACAATCCATTCAAAGACACTTGGCCAAATATTGTAAAAATTGATCATGTGAAATGGCTGTCACTCATCAAACTATTTGATCTTGGAATCAGCGCAAGACAGGCTGCAAGAGAAGTAAGTGTAAGTTATCCTACTGCACTCAATGTATTTGATAGTATCAGATATGCAATGCTGTACAGTCTTGCCAAAACAGATGATGTCCTCAAGGGAGAAATCGAAGATGATGAGGTGGTATTTTGGAGGAAAGATGAGGGAAATCGTGGGAGAGGTGCAAAAAACAAGACAATAGTTTTTGAAATACTGAAAAGAAAAGGAAAGGTCTCA
>CAZBBN010000011.1:8127-13916 GCA_964490195.1 uncultured Nitrosopumilaceae archaeon | reverse complement strand
ACACCACAATAACTGATCTCATCATCGATTTGTCTTTTCTTTCTACTATTTTGTTGTTTTTAAAATACATTAGATAGGCAAAATTAGACACATAGACTCAGAATCTAATACTTTCTAACCAAACTAAAACAGTTGCAATCAAGATCCCAGAAGATGCATCAATCTTAAAAGCAACAACAGTAAGTGAAGACAGCATTGAAACAATTCTATATGAAGCACATGAGATTACTCAAACTCCGCAAAACAATTTCAAACCCGTATCTGACAACACAGAAAATTTCAATTGACTATATCCGTAGATAGGAAAGTGCTTCCCATTTAGTTCTCAAAACAACCAAACCCTGAGCAAATGATCCCGTTACTCGGGACTAGGGCATAATTAATTTCAAAAAAACTGACTGTGTCTAAACTTGATTGCACAGCATACGCTTTACGATTCTTGCTTCTCCGATGCTGTCCATTTCTTTATCCTGAGAATAGACCTCCAACTCCATTCGAAAACACTGTGTCAGCAAATGTTCTCATTTTAGAGGGGCCGCACCAGAGTCCACCAAAAAAATGCTGATCAACTGACAATTAACATCTAGAATTATCAACCCAAGAGTTAACAGTGTCTTGTTCGGCCCACTGTTGCTTCTTCAAAACGTTTTCGATTCTAGTAATATGAAATGTATGTTCAACAAGTTTGGACAATACATCAAAGTCTTGATGTGAGTGTTATCTATTTCAAGCATTATGGATACTTTTGCGACCATAAGTATATTTTTGCAGAAACACTTTAGCAGCATTGTGTTTGAGAGTTTTGAAATTTCAACTTTACGAATTCTATTCTCTGTGTCAATGCTTGCTGTTGCATCGGTTATTGACATAAAGAATAGAGAGGTCCCCGATATGCTCTGGATTGTGTTTGGTATAGTCGCCGTTGTTATGGTTTTTTTTGAAGACGACATGATTGAAAGTTTAACGCTAATTGCATTCTCGATGATTCTAGTTCCGTTTGTTTTGTTGATATGGCGGTTTGGCTTTTTTGGAGGTGCCGATGCACTCTCCCTTATTGTGCTGGCTGGACTGGCCCCTCTTGCCACATTGAGTACCAATGTCGTCACTCCATTTACAACCTTTTCAAATGCCGCACTTTTTATGACTTTGTTGGTACCAATAAATCTAGCACGAAATGTTTTTGCAATGCTTAACCACGAAAATATTTTTTACGGTTTTAAGGAATCCAAACCCAGAAAGATAATGGCAATGTTTTTTGGATTTAGATCAAAAAACCCAAAATTTAGCTTCTCAATTGAGAAAATGGAAGGAAGTCACAAAATATTTGACTTCTCATTTCATCATGCAGACACAGAACCATTTTGCAGTTCATCTAAAACATGGGTTACTCCAGGGGTGCCATTAATTTTATTCATAACTGTTGGATTTGTAATTCAGATTTTTTTTGGCGATGTCACTTTAGGAATTTTTGGCTTTTCTGACAAGGTCTTAACTTTTTGAGCATATGTCCGACAACCATTTGCAAATCAATACTATATTGTTGCTTTTCAAGTTCAATTTCTTTACCAAAAATTTTGACCTCAAACAAAGCATGCATAATTTTTACATATATCCTTATTTACAAACAATCATCATAAAAAATATTGGCAATTTGCACACAATTTAAATTTTGGAGGAAATGTAATTTATGAAATTTAACATCTGGAAAAGTAAAAGAAAACGGGAAGAGAAGATCAATGCTGCTGAGAACAAGGATGTTGTTCAGGTGAAGAAAAAACAGACTCAAGACATGGAAAAAAATGAGAATCACATCACCCAAATTGCAAATGAACAAAATGTTTCTGAGATTCCAAATTACATGTCAATTTCAAAAATATACCGTCTGAGCGGTATCAATGTATACTCTGGAATATCTTCTGCTAAGAAAGCAGGAGGAAGTATGCAATACGTGTTAATTGAGCCCACTATGGAACCTGGGGATTGGAAAAATTTTGACACGATTCGCAAAATGCTGATTACAGAACTTCGTGTGGATTTGAATACAATAATAACAAGCGAAGATGCCGAAGAAAGATTGAGAACAAAGATACAAAGCTTGGTTGATACCTATAATTTGGGAATTTCAAAAAAAAGCCTAAACAAGATACAATACTATGCAATGCGGGATTTTGTTCATCTTGGAAAGATTGAACCTATACTGCATGATCATATGGTAGAAGAAATCAGTTGTGATGGAACAAACATTCCTCTCTACCTTTGGCACAGAGAATATGAATCAATACCAACTAACATAATCTTCGAAACTGACGAGGAGTTGGAAAACTTTACACGAAAGTTAGCATATGCCACTGGAAAAAACGTTTCTGTCTCAAATCCAATTGTTGATTCTTCACTTCCAGATGGAAGTAGAATAAACATGACCTTTGGACGTGAGGTTACAAAGAGGGGAAGCACCTTTACAATTAGAAAATTCAAGGCAGATCCAATAACTGTAATTGACCTCGTCAAATTCAACACATTATCTTCTGATGTTGCTGCATTTTTGTGGTATGCTGTTGAAAAAAGAATGACCACACTTGTTGCAGGAGGCACGGCAAGCGGAAAAACAACAACCCTGAACACTTTGGCCTCATTTATTACTCCGGGGCAAAAAATTGTTACTATTGAGGATACTGCTGAGCTAAATATACCTCATGATAATTGGATATCCTCTGTATCAAGAGAATCTTTTACAGGAGTCCGGACTGGAGATATAACTCAATTCGATCTTTTGCGAGCAGCATTAAGACAAAGACCCGATTTTATTATTGTAGGAGAAACAAGAGGCAAAGAAGCATACACTCTTTTCCAAGCAATGGCCACAGGACATGGTGGATTTTCATCCATACACGCAGATTCTGTGGAAGCTACAATAACTAGATTGACATCTGATCCTATGAATATTCCAAATGATCTCATTGCCAATACTTTGGATGTTGTAATCTTGCAGCTCAAACTAAGGATCAACGGTAAAAGCGCAAGAAGAATAATGCAGATAACTGAGATAGCAGGTATGGATAAGGACTCAAAAGACATAATCTTTAATGATGTATTCAAATGGGATCCTGAAACAGACCAACACCAACAGACGGGAAAAAGCCTCATATTAGAAAAAATTGCAAGCGATTATGGAGAGCCATTTGACAAGATTACATATGAGATCAACAAAAGAAAGAACGTCATTGAATGGATGGTAAATAACGACATAAGAAAACATAAAGACGTAACAAGCACCATTATGGAATTCTATGCCGATCCTGACAAGTTTTATGAACGAAAACGGATTTTAATCAAGTAATGCCCAGGAATATCCTGAAATGAAACGAAAAACTGATAATGACAACATATCTAAAAAAACAATTCCAACTGATGATAATACAGTTTCACATGCTAATTCTAGTAAAAAAATAAAACAAGAAAAGATCAAGGAGAAAAATCAATTTTCACACCTTTATGTTGTTGGTTACAACTTGTTTTCCAAGCGAGCCTCGTTTCTTTTTACAAGACTTGAAAAACTAAATGAAACATTAGAGCAGGCTATGATGCCTATCCCATATGAAGTATATGTAAGTGGCATGGTACTTTTTAGTTTAATTGCAGGATCTGTTGGATTAGTTACAGGCATAGGAATTTCACTTGTATTTGGAATGCAATTGGAATTTAACATACTACTTTCAATTGCTTTGGCACTATCTTTTGCACAAATAACATTTCTTGTTATGTTAAAGTATCCCAGCTTTAATGCAGAAATGAGAAAAGAAAAGATTGAATCTGAACTTCCATACTTTACCAGTTACATGTCCTCTCTTGCTGCCAGTAATCTTACCTTGGAAGAAATATTCAAACACTTGGCCCGGGACGATATAAAATTCGAGGTTGTCAAGGATGCCAATTTTTTATTGCGCAACATTGATCTTTTGGGAATAGATATACTATCTGCATTAACCGACCTTAGGAATAGATCTACTTCTGATGCCTATTCAGAGCTTTTGGACGGATTGCTATCTACCATACATTCTGGCGGATCTATGACGGACTTTTTCGTATCAGCTGCCAAAACACAAATGGCTGAGAAGAAAATAATATTGAGAAAAAAGATCTCATCACTTGGCGTCATCACAGAGCTATACACAATTCTTCTAATCGTTGCACCACTTATGGGAATAATTATACTGTCAATAATGGCAATAATGTCTAAAAATTTTGCTGGAATTGATATTAACTCGCTAGTTGCATTGCTGACTTATCTATTGGTGCCGATTTTTGGAATAATGTTGCTTTTGATGATCGATAGTATGGTGCCAAAGAGGTAAAAGAAGATGAAACATGGTAACATAAAAAAACAAAAAAATCGTGGAACTAGATTCCAAGTAGATATAATATCTTCAACTAGGAAAGCAGAAGGTAAAAAAATTGCAATCATGTCTGCAATAATTGGCGTTACAATAATAGTTGTCACATTTCAAGTCTTTTTCATGGTAGAGGACACTGCCATAAGAGATGTCGGAATAGTAGCAGGCATCATTGTTGGTGTATTTCCATTTAGCATTAAACAACATCAACATGCAAAATATCTTGAAAATATAGACAGCAACCTGCCCATCTTAATTCAATCATTAATAAGTTCAGTAGAGAGCGGTTCGACACTATTACATGCGTTTGAAGAGGCATCTGATCGTAAATTAGGAGTTTTGACTCCCGAACTGAAAAACTTTCGTGCAAACATAAGCTGGGGCATGTCTCTAGCAGATGCATTTGAAAATCTTCAACGTAGAGTACAGACAAATCTTTCAGTTCATGTGTTTACATTACTTCATATTTCAATCAACATGGGTGGTGACGTACTTGAAAGTCTGAAGGTAATTCAAAAACATGTAACAGATTCAAAAAATATTGAAAAAGAACGCAAGTCATCCTTGCAACCATATGTATCGATAATTTACATCTCTTTTTTTGTTTTTTTAATAATAGCAGTTTTGCTTGTTTCACAATTCTTTTCTGAAATAAGCATTATTCAGCAAAAAATGGTTGAAAGTTCAAGTGGCCAGAGTGCTACAGGGGTTTTTTCAGCTTTGGTAGGATTTGATGTGGAACATATAAAATCCCTTTTGTTTAACATGGCTTTGATTGAAGCTGTCTTTGGAGGTTTGGCAGCAGGTAAAATTGGTCAAGGTACATTTGTTGCAGGAATGAAACATGTGGTTATTTTGGTTATAATTACTGTCATTGCGTTTGTTGTGATATGAACTACCAATGATTAAAAGCAGTTTGGCTTTTAATTAATCGACATTACTTGTATGTCTCTTGCTTGCAGATGTCTCTAAAGACGTTTATCCACGATTCCTGCGGTATGGTGTGCTTTTGCTACCGTGGTGCTTGCATGATTGGTTATCGCGGTTAGTTTGCTCTCATTTCTCTTCTAAATGAATAGAATTTCTCACTTTACGGTTAAATTATACTGCACACACAAAATTATGTCCAATACTGCATTTTCTAAAAAATCATGAGGCGTGATTTTATACTTGTATAAAAAGATTTAATGTATTAATGTTTGACAATATGTTAAAATACTATGCATTCTTTCAGAATAACATAGGAGGTTATGAAAATATACATACCATTTACCAATATTGGAAATAATAAAGAAGAAAAAGTTAGTATGGATATTACAAAAACAGAATTAGAAAGTAAACCTGATATTACAAAAACAGAATTAGAAAGTAAACCTGATATTACAAAAACAGAATTAG
>CAZBBN010000011.1:0-8027 GCA_964490195.1 uncultured Nitrosopumilaceae archaeon | reverse complement strand
AAAGTAAACCTGATATTAAAAAACTGATTAACATATTGACTGACAATGGTAATGAGAATGCTATTGTTCCAAACATTGATTATAATAAAAATACCATAACATATCCTATACTTGGACAAATAGATCATGATGAAAACGATATTGATTTTCTAGATCAACTTACATCCCCTGAAATTAACATTCTAAAAAAATTAACACATGAAAGAATTCTGGTCTGTCCAGAGCATCCACAATGCTTTACATTAAGCCCCCGTCTCTGTTGTGCCTCATGTACATCTACTGACATTTCAAAACTTCATTTATTTGAACACAAAGTATGTGGTTATTTGGCAGAATCAAATGAATTTAAGGTAAAATCAATAGATGATATATCTTGCTGCCCTTCTTGTAAGAAAAAAATCAATCATCCCAAAGAAGAGATGCGCATTGCTGGTAATTGGTCCAAATGTAATGATTGTAAAACAAAATTTGGTGATTGTAAATCTAGATTACATTGCAGACAGTTTGACCATGATTTTGATATGTGTCATGCTGAGATCTACACAGTACCATCTTATGAGATTATAAATAAAGCAGTAAAAGTGCCACATGATGAATTTTTTGCCATTTCTGAGATTAAGGAATTGTTAGCGTCAAATGGGTTCTTTACTGAAGAGCATGCCAAAGTAAAAGGAAAAAGTGGAATTGAACACGCAGTAAGTTTGTATGGATCTAATTCAGAGGGCAAATCAATAGTGGTATTTATTGAAATGACAGAAACTGAGATTGACGAATCTAAAGTAAGTGATATTCTTATGAAGGCCAGTGACATATCCCCTACATTTACAATTCTTGTAGGAATCCCCTCAATTTCCCAGAATGCAAAAGCATTGATCAATGCCGATAACATACTATTGGCAACAGGTGCAAGCTTTGAGCAAATACTGCCAATAGTCAAAGATCATATATCAAATTTTTCTGCCATGCAATCCAAAGCAGAAGAGATTTAGGTAAAACTAATTTAGTGTTATCTGTGTTGCCCTATCTGGCCATTAGAAAATCAACCCAAAAAAGAAGAGGGGTTTCCCAGATTATTGGCTCGTTATTGATGTTATCAATAGTTGTTGTCATAGGAACTGCAATACTTTTGCCAGGACTGTCAGCAATAGAAGATTTTCGTAATGTCATACTAGTAGAGGATGAAAAAAACGATTCACCAAGGGAGAGCCTAATAATAGAACATGTTTATTTTCCACCAACATCGCAATCAGTTATACTTTATATCAGGAATACAGGCTCAATAAGTGCCATAGTAGATAGCATCACTATTGTTAAAGTCGACACTCAGGATCTTCTGCTAAACGTTGATGGCATCAACGATGAGATCTTCGTCAAAGAGGTTAGTAAAATAACACGTGATAATGATAACATCTTGGGAGGCAGTAAGTGGGAGGATTCTCCATATAATGATAAGATCTATGAAATTTCTGTAACTACGGTACGCGGAAATTCGTTTAAGACAGTAGCAATTCCATACAATACGTGAACTAAACAAGTTTAACATGCTACATTTAAAAAAGTGACTAGTCTGCGATTCATGAACAGTACAAGTACGGTGGTCTTCTCGCTACAATATTATAAATACACAAATGATCAAAAAGACCAGACGTATTAATTAATCAGAGCAATAAGATGATGGTACGTTATTTGAAAATGAAAGGATTAAAGATGCATGAAATTGGAAAAGTGTTTACAAAAGGAAAAAAAAGACGCTCAGTATCTGAAATCATTACTACCCTCCTAATGATTGCAATTACTGTGGCAGGAGGGATAGTAATTCTTAATTTTGTTCAAGACAGTAACATAACACAAATATCTGAAAACATCAGCTCAAAGGAATCTACAATATCCATTAAGATGACTGGTTATGACTCACGTGATTCAAGTGATCTTTCTGGAATATTATCTCTGGATAATACATTTGATCAAAAACTTTGTACCACTTTATGTAGTGCAAATCCAAACCAAATTCCAGCCAACTCTGGCACTGAATTTATTGTATTAAAAATAAGAAATGATGGTACAGGTTCTGCTTATCTGGGAAATATTTTTGTAAACAATATCATACACACATGGGACAGTGCAACAGCAGGTGTGGCATTTGACGCATCATCAAATCCATCTGCAGGAGAGTCTCCAAGAGATGGTCAATATAGTATTATTCCTACATCTAACGACTTACCAATAACGCAACAATCCAATATTGAACTAAAATCTGGAACTGACAGACGTATTGTAATCAAGCTAAGCCCAAGTATTACTCCTGATATAGCACTCAATGATGCAATAAGGATTATTATTGATGCGGGAAGAACAGATCCTTTTAATTTTGTTATATCAACTGGGAGTACGCACTGACATGCTCTTTACCCTTTAGAGTTGGGATGAATCATCTAAAACTTTCAAGTGTTAAAGGAGTTCATATCATTCCATTGATTAAAACAAAATATCAAAATCATAATCATCTTGTATATTCTTGTAAATATCCTGACGCACAGGACATAGGTTCAACAATAAAAAGGAGAAATACTTCAACAAATCCGATTTAATATTAAAAAACATCATTACTGAAAAATTAAATCCATCATCTGCAAGAATTGCACGATGTTGGCAAACGATTGATAGTGTTTGGCAGGTGATGCCCAAAATAGAAATTTTTCTGCCATGCAATCCAAAGCAGAAGAGATTTAGGTAAAACTAATTTAGTGTTATCTGTGTTGCCCTATCTGGCCATTAGAAAATCAACCCAAAAAAGAAGAGCCGTTTCAACAGTGGTTGGGGCGTTTATCTTTGTAGTGTTGTTGTTAGCAGCTCTTGGAGTCTTTGTATCATGGATGCAATTACAGTCAAACCTCCTTGAAACACAACTTGAGATTTCAAAAAAAGGTGTCGATAAATTACGTGAAGAATTCTCCATATCTGCCTCTTATGATAACAGTAATAACAACCGACTTTATGTAAATGTCACAAATGATGGCTCAACACATGCAGAAATTGTAGATTTGTTTATTGTAAACAAGTCACTTACCACACAGGATGTAAAACGTTATGATATTAGCCATAGTGACGCATTTGTTCCACTAAGCTCTACAATTGACATTCTCAAGAATCAGCCACTTTACATGAATACTGGAACATATGATGTCAAGGTAGTATCTGCTCTTGGTACTATGAAAACATCTGAAATGACGGTAACTACTGGTGGTGGCTCTTCAGATATTACAGTATCTGTATTTACCGTCCCCCCTGACATAGCTAGCGGCAAGAATGTCACACTTGCCATGCATGTATACAATAGGGGTACTGTGACTCTTAACAATGTACAGCCAAATGGGGACCCTACGGTGTTGCCATCCGACTCTGTATCTGACTTTGCTCTAAACACTCCGTCCTCTATTGGCCAACTGAATCCCGATGAGGATGTTCTTTTTACTTGGGATTATAAGATACTTGGCACATCTGGCGGTATAGTGAATTTCACAGCAAGTGCAACATCAAATACTGTGACAAGTGCTACAGATACTGCCGAGGTAGAAATCTCTGCACCATTTGTAAATGAACGAGCACCAGAAGATGTATTTGCTAAACCTGAAATATTTGTTGCATTTCCAAACCCATTTGGAGATGCAGATAACAATGATTTTGGATACCTTGCAGTGATCCTAGTCAACCCCACAAATAGCACAATGACTGTAAATCAAGTGTCCCTTCAAATCATTTCCAAAGAAAATGACGAAATAATAAAAAATAACCAAGAGACTGCTGTAAAACCTACTTCCGGTTGGGCTAGTCAAAAAAATGTGGTCTATTGGTCAGACATAAACAATCCCGTTACAATCCCAAAATATAGTGCTGAGGAATTTATTGTAAAAGCTGAAACAGGTAATACTGGAAAAGACAATCCAATTAATACCATATCTGCAAATGCATATACGTCGTGGGGTCAGTTTGGTAAAACTGATCATTCCTTAGGGGTTTACAAGGACAAAACTGCCTTGGCAAATGTGTATCAATCTTCATCTGGAGCAGGCTTGGATCAAAAATATGTCATACCTGGGCTAATATCCAACACTGCAAATACATACTATATCACAATTGAAAATGTTGGAAAGGAAGTAATTGAATCTAATTCACACATGTTGATAAACATCCCACCTGGCTTTTCAAATATTCAAAATGGAACATCCTCACCTAATTTTTCGCCACAGACGATGCTCACATTTGATGATGGTTCACACCAAATACCAGTAAGGCTAGATACGAATCTGGTTGAAGATGAGAAAAGAACATACAGCTTTAGCGCAATTTCGCCTGATATAGACGAAACACGAATGTACTTGTTTGGAATTTTTGCTAACGGCGTTGCAACTAAAAGTGGAGGTGGGGGTGAAAAGGCCATCGTTGGCCCAGTAGCTGAAACCGTAGTTCAGGTTTGTCCTTCAAGTGGATGCTAGTTTAGGAGATAGATATCGTGAATTACTGCCGGCAGGTTGGTCGTCTTCGACTAAAATCTAAATTTCTTCCTCTTCGATTGGTTTTTGCCTTGGTTTTATGATGATAAAATATACCACTGCACCGGCAGTTACAGCTGCAAGACCCACTGCTACGTATATTACAGTTGGCGGAAATTCTAATATGTCTTTGTCAAAGACTTCCTCAGAACTGCTGCGGACTTGGAGCTCCAGGGTTTTTTTAGCATCTTCGTAACCTACTTTTGATGCCTTGATGGTAAATGCTGCTGTGGGCCCTGATTTGGTTTTAAAAATAAAGCTGGCCTCGCCATTGTTGCTAGTCGTTAGTCTGTCTGGAATGGCCTGTGCACCATCACTTGTGGTTAATATTATCAGGGCATCTTTTACAGGTCTTGCCTTTTCGTCATCCACAAACACCTTTACATTAATGTCTTGGCCAGGATCAATTTGAGTTTCCGGATACTGGGCAAAAAGTTTCAATTGCTTTGATAAGGATTCAACGGAAAGTTGTGTTGTAGAACCCTGCATGTTTTTAGCATT
Source organism: uncultured Nitrosopumilaceae archaeon (assembly GCA_964490195.1). Taxonomy (GTDB): domain Archaea; phylum Thermoproteota; class Nitrososphaeria; order Nitrososphaerales; family Nitrosopumilaceae; genus Nitrosopumilus. Next base: position 2,976 of record CAZBBN010000011.1, on the reverse strand, counting down.
AGAATAAATTGTTATGATGTCTGCCGTATCTGGCGTTGTAGTTATTGGAAAATTAACATAGGAACTTCCTGTAGGTATGGTTACTGTTTTTGGAACTGTTAGCACCTGTTCATTAGATGAACTAAGAACCACTGATAGATTTTTTGTTGTCTGAATCGGATTTCCATAAAAGTCAGTCAACTGTACTGTGCCAATGGGGTTTATCTGGTTGGCACCAACTATTCTTTCAAAAGGCAAAATTACTTTAACTGTGGATGTCGGAGTGATTTCAAAATTAGTTGTTGTTTCAAGTTTGATATTTGAGTCGATTCCAACTTGGACTGCATTAAGTGTGGTAAAATTAGATGTCAAAACTGACCCTGCAAAAAATTGTGTCCTGACAAAATTTTTCTGTGGTTGAATCTCTATTAATTCATTAATTGGTTTGATGAGGTATTTTATCGCATTTTCTGAACTTGTGGGACGTTTAGCCACATCCAGTGGTAAAAATAAAAGTTCAAACTTTCCCTCCTCATCTAAAAGTATTTTGTTGCTTGCCACAGGTGAAAAAATAACTGTCTGAGTTGGCTCTATAGGATTCACAACAGATGTTTTAGCTGTTCCTAAACCCCACCCGTCCAGGGTAACAGAGATAGTCACATCTCCAGTTTTTTGGCCCGTTTTTATTATTGCAACACCATAACCATTTTGAATTGACAAGCCTTCAGTACCTCCTATTCCTCCGGCATTAACTATCTCCAGAATTGAATTATCGCTACTTGTTATCTTCATGTTTGCAGCACTCCCTTTTGAAGTAAACTTCATTCCTGATTGTACGGGGAAGATCTCCCCGTCCTTGAGATCATCTATTTCTCTTATGTTTATCTCCTCGTCTATCTCATCGTCTATCTCAGTCTCAGGATCATCATCGTCTTCTTCTATTGCACCTGTTTGATACACTGCTATGGCTTTGGCCCCAATGGGCAATACGGGGGGAACAAAAACCTTAACGGCCTTGTTTTTTGCCTTTGCATCCGTAGGTTCCATAGGTTTTACTATGTCAAACAATTTCGAAACGCCTTGGTAATTATCTGAAGAAACAGATATCGTGTAATTTTCAGGCAGATTTGAGAAAATCATGTTGGGTTGTAGGTGAAAACCATATTGTCCTTTTTTTATAATAGGTTGTTTGTTTTCAAGTGCGGACTTGATACGCTCAGAAAGACTTTCATCATCTGCAGATATTTTTATTGTAATATCTTTGGTTGCAACCGTTGAGAGACCATCTGCGTCCTCCACGCCGGCAAAAATCTCAATTCCTCTGTCATTAAATTCCGTCACACGGTCAGGGAAGATATGTAATTGAAGTCTTGAATCCTGAACTGATGAAATTTTTATATTTGTAACCGAACTAAGATTAATACCTGCAGCCGTGGCCCTGATAAATGAATTGCCCAACTCTTCAAGAGATGTTATAGTTGTAATTCCGTAATAATCCCCTTTTTTAATAATTATTTTGTCTTCGGCAGGTTTTATCAGGGATTGTTCATAGTCAAATGTTATCACAAGATCTTCGGCGGCAGGTACGATGTTGCCAGAGGACGATTTAAGAAATACTGAAAGGGGCATCTCTGTATTCACATGCATCTCTGTAGCTGGAGTTGTGATTTCAAGACGCAAATCATCTGGAAATGTGGTGTGTGTATCACCTACAATCAAATTCTGAGAAACAGTTTGATCTTCAAAGACTGCAGAGATCTCAGCATTGCCACTTGTGTTGCCTAATGTAACATCGAAGTTAGCATAATGCCTGCCTTCTGGAATTACTACCTTTGGAACAACAGTGGCAACAGAAGGATTTTTTGAAACAAGTGTTATCTCTATATCCTCTTCGGCCAGAACAGGTTCTCCATTGCTGTTTACTATGTTGACAAAACCAATAGAATGGGTGCCCTCTCTTGTCTCCACTACAGAGGGGGCAAAATGTAAAGCAACAAAAATTTCTTCAGCACTTGCTTGAGGGATGATATCTTGGTCAAACTGAGCAAAAACAAAAATGGCTAAAAACACAAAAAAATACAAACTCTGATTTTTCAACGTTTACTATAAAATAAAGGACTTTAATAGGTTTAAAAATTTAGAATATTCTAACATTATCATACAATAGTGTCTAAAAGGTTAAAAAAAGTAACAACCCTCTTTATATATTGATGGGGCTAAAAAGTTCAATGACACTTGAAAACAAACTACAGACAATAGTCAAGCAAAATCATCGTGGAATATCTGGCATCATTGTTTCATTGATATTGATTGCTGTTGCTGTAGTTGGAGGGATAGCCGTATTCACCTTTACACAGGGCTTCATTTCTGAGACTCAGGTTACCACTCCATCTATTGATGTTATTGAAGTGTTTGGATATGATGCAAGCGATACAGTGGCTTTGACCAACCATGTTGGAAATTCGATTACAATTAATGCTGCTGGGGCTGATTCCAAACTTGGCAACAACGATGCATTTGCCCTGTATCTGAGAAACAGAGGATCAGGTGCAGTTGTAATAGATGAAATCCAAGTTTATGGTACTTCATACACACCTGCTACGCCGGCTACATGTAGTACGACCGCACCTGCTGCAGGGACTTTCCTAGTAAGCGGTGATGGCACACTTACTGGTTGTACACTGACATCCATTGCATCAGGTGATGAAGTCACAATCTATGTTAGATATGCTTCTACTACAAATGGCGATGTTGCTTTAGGTAGGCCAATCCCAGTAACTGTAGTTACTGCCAACGGAATGGAAAGTACCAAACAACTTCAAAACGGGGCTCAAGTAGGTTAGTCCTAGATTTATTTTTTCTTTTTTTAGGATTTCTAGAATTCATCCACAATAAGCAAAAAATCATCACATCATATGACAACTGCAAGCCAATATACACAACTCATCCTAAAACTCTCTAATACATCAAGATACATGCAAGATAAACAAATGCCAG
>CAZBBN010000010.1:0-14227 GCA_964490195.1 uncultured Nitrosopumilaceae archaeon | reverse complement strand
ATTAGATGCATGTGACCAGAAAGGAATACTTCCAGATGTTCATTTAATAATAAAGGCTGTTGATCCTGAAAAATCCGATCCCAAACCGTATATTTTGACTGTAAAAGATAATGGACCTGGAATAGATCCTGAGCATATACCTCTTGCTTTTGGAACTGTGTTATATGGTTCAAAATTTGGACTTAAACAAGCTAGGGGTATGTTTGGACTAGGTGCAACAATGGCTATTTTATATGGACAAATTACAACTAACAAACCTGTAACGGTGAAGAGTTCTGTAGACGGAAACACTCAAGATGAGTTTGAATTGTTATTGGATATTCAAAAAAATAAACCCGTAATTGTAAAACACACTACGAAAGAAGTTTCAAAAAAGGGTCTTTCAGTTAGTATTTGTTTAGAGGGAGATTATTCAAAAGCAGGAAATAAAATTAGAGATTATGTTTATGAAACTTCTTTGATTACTCCTTATGCATCGATCACTTTTAATGATCCAAAAGGAGCAAAATTTGCTCATCCACGATTTGTGAAAGATATTCCTCCACCTCCAACAATTATCAGACCACATCCTCATGGAATTGATGTGGAAAGAATACGAAGAATGATAGTTGAATCTCAATTTGAAATACCAAATATTGATGATGCGATGATTGAAAAAGTTAGAAAAGATTTGGGATTGTCTGTGAAGAATCTTAGCTTTACAGCAATCATGGAAAAATCCAGGAAAAAATGGAAAACTCTTTCACGTCAAGTTAGAGTAGTCATTGCTTTGATGTCATTTCTAAAAATGGATTTTGAAAAACTAAACAAAATAAAAATTGAAGACATTGATATGCCTAACAAAAAATTATTTTATTGGGATTTTGGAGACTCACAATCAAAATCCGTAGATATGGATCCTGAAAATCAATATTTTAAACAATTAACTAATACCGTACAGGGAGAACCTCTGACCACATTTTTGACTAAACGATTTCAAAGAATAGGTCCAACTACTGCATTAAAATTTGCAGAATTTGCAGGATTCAAACCTGAAAAACGAATGGGCACTATGACAAATCAAGAATTAGTACATCTTAGCGATTCCCTTCAAAAATTTGAAGATTTTCTTGCACCTGATCCAAGCTGTCTTGCTCCTTTAGGCGAAGAACCATTAGAAAAAGGAATAAAGAAATTCTTTAATCCTGACTTTGCTGCTGTAGTCCAACGCCCTGCATCTGCATATTCTGGATTTCCTTTCATAATAGAGATGGGTATTGCATATGGTGGTGATATTAAAACTGGCGGACCACATGTTTACAGATATGCCAATAGAATTCCTTTACTTTATGATGAAGGCAGTGATGTAGTGCTCAAAGTTGTTAATGATACTGATTGGGGTAGATACAAGATAAAAGGTGAGCCCCCATTCATAATTGTCTCTCATATTTGTTCTACTAGAATTCCGTATAAAACTGCAGGAAAAGAAAATGTTGCTGACCGACCTGAAATAGAAAGAGAGTTAAGATTGGGATTACAGTATTTATCACGAAAATTAGCTGCATACATGTCTAAACGAGGACAAGCCGATATGGCAAAGAAGAGAGCAAATCTCTATGCAAAATACATTCCTTTAATTGCAACATTTGCTACAGAACTTGCTGGTAAGAAAAAAGAGCCTAATTTCAAGAAAATACTGGAGATTGAAAATATAGATGAATCTAAAAAACAATAGAGGAGGAAAATAAAGTTGAAAACGAATAAAAAAAGCAAGATAAAAGAACGAAGCAAAAAAGCTGATGAAAAACAAAAGAACATTCTTGAGATGCTTAAAAGTCATGGTGCAAAAATATATGATGACTTAGATAATGGGCAATTTCCAAAATTCTCCATACCAAGTAGATCTGTGAGTAATATTGTTTATGATAAAAAACTAAGACAATACGTTCTAGGTAGTAACTCTGCACTCAGAAGTTCAAGGAACTCTTCACAATTAAGATCTTTCACACAATTGATGTGGCTTGCATTTTTTGCAAATAGATTAACTCAAGAAAAAAAATCATCTACGTTAAGAGATGTTTATTATTCCTCCCAAGCATTCGCTATCGAATTTGAAGACCAGTCAGAATCCGATAATATTATTGTAGATCTAGAAGCAGTAACCTCAAAACCTAGAGAAGATTTTCACATATTCCCTGAGGAGAGAAGTTCTATCTTTGGTGATTTGAATATTGAATATACAATTCCTGGATATGAAGGAAAAACTATGAATTTATCTAACCATCCTGACGGTTACTCCATTGGTCCTAGTTTAACTACTGCAGAATTAGTTGACACTAGTGCTGAAATTGTGATTGCTATTGAAAAAGGCGGTCTTTTTACTAGATTTGTAGAAGAGCAAGTTGATAAAAAATTCAAATCTATTATCATTAATACTGGTGGTCAGGCCCCTCGTTCAACTAGAACTTTATTAAAAAGACTTCATGACGAAATGAAGTTACCTGTAATTGTACTTACAGATGGAGATGTATATGGAGAACATATTGCAATGGTCATAAAATCTGGTTCTGCAAATGCCGCACATCTAAGAGAACTAACAGTTCCTGATGCAAAATGGGTAGGAGTCTGGGCTACAGATATTGAAAAATATAAACTACCTACAATCCCTATGACTGAATCTGATATTAAGAGATGTTATGATCTACAAAAAGATCCTAGATATGAAGATGGAATTTGGAAAAAAGAACTTGATGTATTTTTAAGGCTAAAAAGAAAAGCAGAATTGGAAGCTTTCTCAAAATATGGTCTTACAAATATTACCGAAAAATATCTGCCACAAAAACTAGAACTAGCAAAAAGCCTTTAGTTATTTTATTCTTAGCGTTAATACGCCGTTTCTATATTTAAAATCAAATATCTGCATATCATTTGCACCTTCGATTGGAATTTCTTTTGAAAATCCTGAAGTTCCACGAATGTATAAAATTCCCTCTACTAACCTTACTGCAATTTTGTCTTCTGGTCCTGGGACTTCAGCTACAAAAACAAATTCCCCCTCTCCTTTGATTAAATCATAAACCCAATTTTTTGTTTCTTGTTCTCTTGCTTGAGTGTATAATGGTTTTTGATCCTTTGTCATTTTCTTTAAGACTTTAACCCAATAAAACATTGTTAAAGCAGCAGCACCAATCAGGATAAAACTTACAAAACCTGAATCAGCTCTTTGTGTCATAATATAGATAATTCCTAAAAATAGAATTACAATAATTGGTATTACAAAATTTAATGACTGTTCATTTGAATATGTGCCCTTGTAACTCGCCAAACAGTAAAAATTTGAGTTTACCAAATATAAAGTATCTATGGAATTAAACCCTATAAAGTAGAAAATTGAGACATTATTGTCTCAAGTATTTACAAATTTGGTGTGGCATTTGAATCACCTTTGATCTCTTCTAAGAAATCAAATAATGACTATAGGTGCAAATTTTTTCTTTATGTTTTTAATTTTTGAATTTCCTCAAGAATTTTTTCCTCTAATTCTTGTTCATCTGGAACAATTCCTTGAGAGAATATTTTATCATTAATCATGACTACAGGCGGATGCCATCCTCCTTTTTTTAGTGAAGTTAGTATATTGTTGAACCATGGATATACATGTACAGTAACTAACTCACTTTCCATTTTTCCTACAATTCTATTAACTAATCTTATTACCATATCACATTCATGGCAAACAAATTCAGGAATGGTGAAAAATAATTGCCTTCCAGTAAATCTGTAAATTTTAATCTCCACTTTATTCATGTTACATCATTTTTGAGCTGTAATCATAGTATAACTAATCAATCCAGATGAAACACACTCTGATAATAACTTCAACATTTCTTTGACTTTCTTGATATCTACATCAAGCTTTAATCTTCCCATGTTTATGGCAAGTTCTGTAACAAAAATTCTTCTCTTTACATCATTAAGTAAATGCTGTATCTCCTTTTTTTTATCATCAAAGATAATGTTGTCAAATCCAACTTTTTCCAAAATTTGAGTATACTCTGATTCACTTTTGGCATCTAAAACACAAATGAACTTGAATAATGCATTTTGCATCTCTTCTGGAAGTTCCCCTCGTATTACAACATCTGAAATTCCTAAATGTCCCTCTTTTCTTAAAACTCTGAACATTTCTTTGGCTGCTGCCTCTTTATCTGGAAATAAGCACAAAGAACACTCACAAATTACTGAATCAAACGTATTATCACTTAGATTAAATTTTTCGGCATCCCCTACAATAAAATTAGTCAGTGATTCAAATCCTTGTTCTAATGCAACAGCGTTTGCAATCTTGATATTTTTTTGAGATAAGTCAATTCCAGTTATCTTACATCCAAATTTCTTTGCAAGAAAAATAGAACTAGTTCCAACACCACAACCTACATCTAAGACTTTGTTCTCTTTATCCAAATTGATCTCCTTTCCTAGTTTTTCAGTGAGGGACAGTGCTCCCGGATGTAGGCTGTCTCCAAACAAAACACGTACTAGTTCATTTTGATAAAAATCAACACAACACTGTTTTGTATCCATATCATCCCTTGCGATTTTTATAATATCTTGCTACTTCTTGACGGTATTTTGGAATATTGTTAAATGCACATATTGGAACAATTTTTCCTTCAGGGGTAATTTCATGAATGCAGCACTTCATGACTTTTTTTACATCAAAATTAAAAGGATCCATAAACGGTTGAATTACTATCATCTTTAGTCTGTCTTCCACTTCTTTTAGATCAACTGTCATGTTTCCAATTGTACAGCAATTTGAGTTGCCAGAGTCACTACAGCAATCAAATGAAGAAAGTTTTTGTAATGATTCTCGTATTTTTTCAAAATCAGCTATTGATTTGTTTTGAAAAAAATCAATGTAATCCTCAAGATTAACCGCCCGTGCTAAAGGCATTATTTTATCACCATTTGCATATACATAACACGCAGAACTACATGTAGGATAACAACATGGTATTGGCATAAAGTCATTATTTTCAAATGAAGATTTACTTTGAATGCAAATGTCTTTTACAACTTCAGGCAAAGTCACAACATCCATAGGATCAAAGTTTGGATGTCTACCCGCATAAAATGTAGGTTGAAACACCATGCCTCGAATTGCCTTTCTTGACATGACAAAATCGACCAGTTTTCCAATTTCGTGTTCATTTACATTTCTTTGAATAGTTGCCACCAAAACTATGGGTATTCCATTTGCCTCTAAATTCTCAATTGCCTTCATTTTAGCCTCAAAAATGTCTGCACCTCGAATAGTTTCATACGTCTCTTTTGTAAAACCGTCAAATTGTAGATAGATAATTGGTTTCAGTGTTGCAAGTTTTTTTACAAACTCTATATCTTTTGAAATTCTAATTCCATTAGTATTCAGCATTACATAATTGATGTTTTTAGATTTTGCAAGTTTAAGCATCTCTAAAATATTTGGATGTATTGTAGGTTCTCCACCACTGAATTGAATTACTTCAGGATCACCTTCTTGCTCGATGAATTTGTCTAGCATAAAGTCTACTTCTTTTATAGATAAAAAGTCATGTCCTTCAGAGCTTGCAAAGCAAGTTGGACATTGTAAGTTGCATGCATTTGTGATTTCTACAATTCCAATACAAGAGTGCTGTTGATGATCAGTACACAAACCACAATCCATTGGGCAACCATCTACTACTTCGGTACCAAATTTTGCAGGCATTGTTCCAGGAGTATTGAATTTGTATGCATCGACGTAACGTTGTGCATCCGAACTGATCAAGCTTTCAAATGTACCGTGCTGTTTACATCTTTTTTTCATGTACACTTTACGATTTTTTACTAATACTTGAGCATCAATAGTTTCAGTACAAACAGGGCATATGCTGCGAGTCAACTCTAAGAATATGTGATCTCTATTTTCTTTTTGAATTTTCTATTCCTCCAAATTTATGTAAAATGTAACAATTTAAGTAGTATTCCAAATCAAATTACTCTCTTCTGTGATTATGGCAATCTATTTGGATATAATTTTAAACAGTTTAGATGTTTTTGAAACCTATTGAGTCTTGAAGAAGATATTCAAAAATTTCAAAAAGAAATGATAGAAAAAATTCCTCAAGAACTTTTAGCAAAACTCCAAAAATCAAGAGAAAATATAATCTCAAACAATTCTGAAATCAAATTTTTAAGAGAAAATGAGCAAATTCCTGAATTTTCCCTGCCTAATCAAACAGGTACTATGATTTCTTTAGAAGATTTAATAAAAAAAGGCCCCCTTGTCATAACTTTCTATCGTGGAGGTTGGTGCCCTTATTGTAATTTGGAACTACAGTCACTTCAAAAACATCTAGGCCAGATTCAAGATTTAGGTGCAAATCTAATAGCCATATCCCCTGAAATGGCCGATAAATCTCTAAGTGTTTATGAAAAGAATAATTTGAAATTTTCAGTTCTAAGTGATCATAACAATACAGTTGCAAAAAAGTTTGGACTAGTTTTTGAGTTATCTTCTGACGTTGACATGCTGTATAAAAATGAATTAAAATTGGATTTGGCAGCAAACAACTCAGTTGATAAACCAGAATTACCTATACCTGCAACATATGTTATAGGAAAAGATAAAAAAATAAAATATGCATTTGTTAATTCAGATTATACACAACGAGCCGAACCTAATGAAATTGTTAATGTCTTAAAAAAACTGAATTAAACAATTAAAAATAATATCATATGTTTTCATTTGTAACTCCTAAAATGGGAGTATACACATACACATATGTGGGTTTTCTCTCTCTACAAAAACCCTTACGAATTTTTCCAGGCAATCTATCTAGGAAAACCTTTTCAATACTTCTGGCATTAGATTCTGAACCTGCATTTCTATGTAACCAAACAATTCTGGAATCACGTGGTTTTGCTGTGTCTTTTTCTATAATTCCATGTTCTACAAAACGACGTCCAATATTATTTGTAATTCCAATATAGCATTTTTCGGGAGTAACTTTTGCAATAAATTCTATTATTTCATTTTCGATAGTAATGGTAGACACAATTGTTTCTTTTAATTTTAACAAAATATTAATACATTTTGCAATATTTGATTCTTCAATTAAATTAAAACTTGAAAACAACTAACATCATAGAAATTCCGATAATTACAAATAAAACTGGAATTAATTTTTTAATTTTTTCTGAGAATGTATTTTTTTGTATTTTTGCACCAATTTGACCTCCAATTACTACTCCTGGAATTGTATATACTAGTAGATCCCATGGAATTGAATCAAATCCTTCATTTGTGATCAAAAACAAGATATGTGTCAAAGATGCCACAATTATTGTGACTAGAACCACTAGTACTGATGTTGCTGCAGCAATAGGCATTGAAATTTTACAAGATTTGAATAACTGAGGCATGATGGTTTCCCCTATACCTACAGATGTGATTCCTGTAAGCATACCTCCTATACCTGCAACTATTTTATCTTTTTTAAGATTATTTTTCTGAATGTTTTGCAAACACATTTGATTTATAATGCTTTCATCATTTAATCTGAAACGTTTTTTGATTGAATTAAAAATCTCCCCTTGATTATAAATCAGCAAAAATGCAAGACTAAACATCAAAAGAGCATACAGTATTTTGAACGGTTCTACTGTAACATATTGTGCTATGATTGAACCTACAATAGCTAAAGGAATGGATATCTTCAACAATCTTTTTGCAAGATTAACATCAATTAATCCTCTGTACCAATATCTTACCAGTCCTGATGAAAAACCAAAACTCTGTATCAAAAGTGCAACAGCTATAGCTGATGCATGTCCTACAATGATGTATTCAGGTCCTAGAAGAGGAAAAACAATTAGAAAAATTGGGATAAATATTGCAGCACCACCAATCCCTGTTAACATGGCCGTTGTTGCAACTAGTGTAGATACAGGCAACATAAACCAATACATCAAATAGTCCAATTAATTCTCCCAAAAAGTTATCTAACTTTTTTTATTTAATATTATTCCAACTTGCTTTATGTTTATCAAATGTATTTTTTCTTATAATGTGTTTTTTTTACAACTTTTTTTATTACATCTTCTAAAGATGGTATATTTTCTTGTAAAAAATAAGTAATATAATATGGAGAACCATATCTGCTATCATTTTTTTTAATCAAATTATGTTTCTCAAGAACTTTGATGTTGTATTGTATTGTTGTATAGTCATACTGTAATTCATGGGCAATTTTATGTGCATTGATAGGAGTTTGGGAAATTAATGAAATAATTTTTAATCGAGTAAACCTTCCACTCATACCAGTAAATATTTGACGAAAATATTTTCTGATCTCTGGGTTTGATTCATGTGTTTTTATTTCCGAACCAATTTTAATTGTTTTTAAAATACCTAATTCTGATGTTGAATCTGAATCCTTCTTTATCATGATATTTAGTCACAAAATATCATTATTTTGATAAGGATCTTTTAAAATTGTAATATGTGTCATAAATCAATATTCTGCTCAATTCATTATTCTCCAAAATTTATTATGCTATTTCTTTTTAAAGTTATTACCAATTTCAAATGGTAAAAAATAACTTGGGAATTGTTTTAAATAAAAATTTTCTTAGTAACAACCAATTGGAAAAAACTACCTTTGAAATTCGTGTTGAACCACATGTAGATAAAATTACAATGCCTGATAATCTCAAAGTCGGATTGATGATTGCAGAACAACGAAAAAAATGTGCAACTGGTGGCTGTCATGAGGAATATTATGCATTAGGATTTGGTCAATCCCCATTCCATGTGCCTCCACCTCTTGCAAAATCTCTGGCCGATAATGCACATCAAGGACATTATTCTGCAGCTGAAGGAATTTTAGAATTGCGAGAAGCAATAGCAGGTTTTAACAAAAGACATTTTGGTTTAGACGTTGATCCTTCAAGAATCGTCGTTGGTCCTGGAACAAAAGATCTAATCAACACACTTGTAAATATCATTGAAGGCGGCGTCATACTTCCTTCCCCCTCTTGGATAGGATACAGACCTCAACTAAATTTACAAGGAAAACATTTTCACACATTTCATTTAAAATCTGAAAATAATTATCGAATCAATCCTGATGATTTAGATGCATTTGTCTCAAAGCTAGAAGGCAATCAACATATGATGGTACTTAACAATCCACACAATCCTACAGGAGTAGTTTATTCAAAAGACGAATTAGAAAAAATAGCAAATGTATGCAGAAAACACCATATTTTGATTATCGCTGATGAAATTTATGCCTTAGATACGTATGACATGAATGATTTTACTAGTATGGGTTCAGTGTATCCAGAAGGCAGTTTTATCACGAATGGCCTTTCAAAGGATAGATCATCTGGTGGTTATAGATTGGGCTCTGTAATCTTACCTACTGATTCTGAAAAATTACAAAATGATTTCAAAAAGGTAGCAGCTACTGTGTACACTAATGTCTCCACTCCAATTCAATATGCTGCAATTAAGGCATATGAGCAAAATGAGGAAATTCAAGAATATATCAATACAACAAGGCAAATTCACCGCATAATGGGCACTTTTCTAAGCAATGAATGGAATAAAGTAGATGGAATTAAAGCGACAACTCCTCAAGGTGCATTTTATTTTTATGCTGATTTTAATGACTTGTCTGGAGATCTAAAAAGAAAAGGCGTTGTCACTTCAAACCAATTAGCAGGTTCATTGATCTCATGCCCTCATCATATCGGTGTTGTAACGGGTGACGCAAATATGTTAGAACCAAATGACTATGGTGCACGAATAGCATTTGTAGACTATGATGGAAAGAAAACATTTGATGATTATTTACAAAATACACCAAAATCTGCATCCGAGGAGTTAGAATTTGTAAAACAAAATGCCCCCATGATGGTAAAATCAACTGATGCATTGAAAGGATGGGTTGAATTTATCAAATCAAATTAATGAATAAATTATGAACACATTATCATTAAATATTGAGAATTTACAAACGATTTGTAAAAAAATAGTAGACATAAAAGAACAACTAGTAGAAGAACTACCTCATTATGGACATCAAGCACTATATCTTCACAATGATGAAATTACTACTGGATTATTAAATAACAAAATAGAAATTAAAATCAATTTACTAACTGGGCAATTACTTTATTTCCACAATGAAAAAGGTCAATACATTGATTTGATTCATGATGATATTTCAAAAAAATTAAAACAAATCACAAATCAAAATAATTTGAAATATGTTGAAGATAGTTTGGATAATCCTAGTATTAAAGAACTGACTGAATTTCGACATTATGCAATACCTGCAAAACGAGTTTTAGAATTATTTAGAATGAACTTGAGAAATAATTTTACTTTAATTCATCTGTGGCCACATCATTTTGACTTTTCATTAGAATGGTTCACAGGAAACAAAGACGAACAAATTGGAACAGGATTGTCTCCTGGTGATGAACAATACTCTGAACCTTACATGTACATGAATCCTTGGCCATTTAATGAAGAACTAAAGAAACTTGCATTGCCCATAGGCAAATGGCATACTGAAGGTTGGAATGGGGTAAAAATTGAGTGGTCTGAAATTATAAAACTTGATCATTTAGAGGCAGCTGAAAAAATATCTCAGGTATTTGATATTCTAAAAAAGAATTTTACAACTATTTCTGACTGAATAAAAATTCAAAACCCATTTTTATCTTAGATTTAGGCTCATTTTTCAGGTTTTGTTGCATTAACCATCTGAATTGTCTGATTCATATCTGAATTTTTAGGTATTAGGAAAATCAAAGTATGGCCTGAATTTAATGCCCTTACAAGCATTACATGTTCTTGAAAAATATTGAGCGTAGTTGCTAATCCTCCCAACTCTTCATCAAAATTTACTATTTTGAATCTAATGGATACTTTTTTTGCAATTTGTTGTAGGGATGGAAGATTGTGTTTTGTTCTACACTCCTCTGATACTCTATTCTCTAAGAGACTTCCTTGATTATCAATTATTAGTAATGCCTCTAAATTGGGTATCGTTTTCCATAAATAATTTGCAAAAACTTTCCAATCTGAAAATATGTTTTTCATTTGAATCAAATTTAAAATTAAAGTACAAAAGAATTTATCCAAATAATTCTAAAATGATAAATTATTTGTAATGTGGTTGTATGATTTTTAAAATTTACGACTTATTGTTACGCCTATCTTTTATTATGTATTTGATAAATTGAATTATGAATAAAAAAGACATGAGTAATATCATTCAAACAATTCAATACCTATTGAATATTTCAAATAAACAAGAAAAAAATACTGTGGACAAAATTTTATCCATACATAATTTGAATACAATTGTAGAAAATACTGTCTTAGGTGTTAAATTAAATTTTCAATGTGATTCTGCAATTGATAAATTTAAAAAAAATATACTTTTTGATACGTGTGTTGTTCCAACTTTGGAATAATTTTTTATACTAATTTTAATATGTAAAATTATCTGGTAGTGTTCTATCTCCCAATGCATGATCTAGGTAATGTGTGCTTGATGAATTTCAAGCATGACATTTTAAATTGAAATCTGGAAATGTTATGGATGTATTATGCTTGGTTGCTTTTTGTTTTGAATCTTATACATAACCCCAAACATATTTAGATTATAGAATATTTGTATTGAATTTCACAAACACTTCTAATTTTTTGAGTAGTTTCATCTAATTTCACATTAATTTCAGTTGAAACATAAAGAATGTGGTCCTTGAATTGAAATGTAGATATTGTAATTTTTGCTCTACGTGATACAGAAAAATCTACCAAGCCTAAACCATAATCAAAATCCTGTGACATTTTTTCCTTTAGTATAATTTCCAAGTATGTCTTTGTCGTTCTAATTCATTATGAAAAGGAGTTATTCCATCTTTGAATCTACCATCTATCCATTCCACAGATTGTCTAGAAATCCTACAAATCACACATCTTGATCTTTTAATAACAAATCACATTGTTTCTGAAATAATTCATAGTGAATTAGATTGACTGATTTTAACATATGTCACAATTATGTGAAAGATATTTTTAAAGAAATTCCCAAGTTAATACTACTATATTGTTCCATATATTGGAATACTGGCACCATTAATCGAGTTTGATTCTTCAGATGCTAAGAAAAGAATCACACTTTGGAAATCTCAGACGGTGTAACCCATTTTGAAAAATCTTCATCCGGCATGGATTGTCTGTTTATCTCAGAATCTATTGTGCTAGGTAAAATACAATTTACATTAATGCTGTTATTCTTAACTTCTTCTGAAAGTGATTCTACTAATCTTAAAATTCCTGATTTTGATGCAACATATGCTGCATCATTTCCAGAACCCTTTAGTCCGGAACGAGCAGCAACATGAATTACTTTACCCTTATCTTGTTTTTCCATTTCCTTTACAATATGTTTACTTATCAAAAACGCAGTTTTAAGATTAAGATTCATCATTAAATCCCAATCCTTTTCAGTGATTTGAGTAATTGGCTGTCCTGCACGATACCCTCCAACCGTATTTACCAACACATCAATTTTGTTATTTGCATTAATTATGTTTGAAATTAATTTTTCTACTTCATCTTCATTCATTAGATTTACTTTGATCAACATTACTTTTTTCATAAAATCTCCTAATTTTGATTCGAGATATTTTATTTCATTATCATTAACATATGTGATAATTACATTTGCTCCTGATTTCAAAAAGTCTAAACTTATACTTTGACCTAGTACACCTGTACCACCAGAAATTAAAACAACTTTTTTACTAAAATCATATTTCATTGTGAGCCATTTCCTCAAGGATTGATTATGGCTCTGCCGATGATTTTTCCTGCTTTCAGTTCCTCTATTGCCTTGTTTGCATCTTTCAGTTTGAAAGTTTTAGATATGACTGGATTTATTGCATCTCTTTTTACAAGACTAACTAGATCAACTAAATCCGCCAACCTTCCAGTATATGATCCGATAATTGTTTGAGATTTCAGTGGAAGCAATGGTAAATTAAGTTCAATTGAACCGCCAAACAAACCTACTAAAACCAGTTTACCTCGCTTTTTGAGCATTTCTAGTGCAGGTTTTACAGTCATTGGACCATTTACAAAGTCAATGATAGAATCAGCTCCTAGACCTGCAGTAATGTCTTTCACATGGTGAATTGGATCATCTGTTTTTGAATTTATACCATAATCTGCACCTAATTTTTTAGCCTCTTCTAGTCGTTCATCATCAATATCTAAAACAATTATGGTGGGATTGAGTAATGTCCGTGCAATCTGAACTGCAGTAAGCCCTAATCCTCCGGCACCAATTATCACCATTGTCTGTTTTGGGGAAATCTTTGCATTTTTTACAGCAGTATATGCAGTAAGACCAGAACAAGCTAATGATGAAACAACATTGGGATCAAGATTGCCAACTTTAACCAAATATTTTTCATCAGAAACTAATACTTTTTCAGCATAACCCCCATTTTGCATAATTCCTAATGACTTTGGATTATCACATATGTGCTCATCTCCAATCTGACATGCATCACAAATACCATCTCCTTGCCAAGGATACACAATCACTCTCTCTCCTTTCTTTACTTGTTTAACATCTTTTCCTACTGATTCGACAATGCCTGCAATTTCATGTCCTAACGTTAAAGGAAATTTGACTCCACGATCTTCTACTTTCATTATTTCTCCTTTAATGCCTTCATATCCACCTTCCCAAACATGAATATCACTATGACAAACTCCAGCTGATTCAATTTTAACTAAAACTTGATGTCCATTGGGAACTGGAGTTTTAATTTCTTTTAACACTAATGGTTTTTTTGGTGTTATAACTTGAACAGCTTTCATTAATTTTCAAACCTCATTTTAATATCACATATTTTTTGATTCATGATTGTAACTTTAAAAATTTGTATTAAAGAATATTCCCAAATCGATTTTAATTTTTTTCTAGTAATTAGGAATTATCAATCATACAAACTTTTTCTGCATCATTACTTCCTTGTTTTATTAGTTGTTTGATTGTGACCAGTGAAAAATCAGCATCTTCAAAAATGTAATGTGATTCTTCTTGTCTTTCAATTTTAGTAATTTTCTGGATTATTGCACCTCTATCACATGCAAGTTTATGGTATTCTGATTCAATTTTCTCAA
>CAZBBN010000009.1:9624-15058 GCA_964490195.1 uncultured Nitrosopumilaceae archaeon | reverse complement strand
AGCTCAATCAAAGGCTTTAGAAAAAGAAGAGGCAATATCAATTTTCAAAAAACTTCGAGATATTGGAATTGAAGAATATCCAGAAAAAGAGATTCAGATTTGGTCTGAATCAAGACCAACAATTCAAAACGAAATATCTGAATAATTATTTTGAACTAAGAATAATTTCAGTGCCTACAGTACTACCTTTAATGGCACTCTCAATATTTTTTGGATTAGCCTTTAGTATTCTTGTTTTAATTTTGGAACGCTCTATAATTTTTAGAGCCACAATATCCATCAAATCATATCCCCCAGCAATAGAATCTTCATGAACAAGCATATTTTTCAAATTTTTAAGTTCAATACGTCTGAATTTTTTTGCGTTTTTGAATTTATTTGGGTCTTTATCATATACTCCATCAACATCAGTTGCATTGAGAAATTGTTCAGCCTGTACTTTTTCAGCAATCAAAGCTGCAGTACCATTAGTGCTTTGACCAGGATGTAGACCACCTGTAACAACAATTAATCCATCGTCTACTGCATGTCTGACTTCTTGTAAAGTAGTTGGAGGATGAGAATATGCTTTATTTTTTAGGGCATAAATCAATAACTTTGCATTGAGTCTTGAAATCTCAATACCCAATTCATCAAGAGTAGATTCGTCTGCACCTGAAGATCTTGCATGAGAAATATAGTGTCGTGCAATATTTCCACCTCCAGCAATAACTATAGGCTGACAAATCTTACTGATTTTTACTAGAAATTCTGCATAGTCTTTTAAGACTTTGACATTATCCATCCCGAAAACTTTTCCAGATAATTTGATAACTATTCTTTTTTTCACTTTAGATCACCAATAATTGATTTTGCGGCAATTTCAACTTTCTTTCTATTCTTTTGATGGGTATAAATTCTAAGAATATTCATAAAGCCAGAAATTGCAGAAACGACTGGAATTTCTGAAATTGGCATCTCTTTAGCAGATGATTTTCCATTTTCATTTGAAATCAAAATTATAGATTTAGACTCATTTTTTGATGGTGCAAGTGGAATTGATGGTGTTACTGAACTGTCCACAAAAATTTCATTTTCCTCAACTTTGGATTTTTTAGAAATTGCTGTTCTAAGTTCATCTGTTTTTATTTTTTTCAGATTAGTCTGACTAGTCAATATTCTTTCAAACACACATTTTAGTAATTTACGATTTTGGTAGTCTTGTGCAAATTGTCTAGCTCGTTTTAACTTTGTAGATTTTGATGAAATTAAAGTTGTTAAAACGTATTCATCTGTGAGATTAACAAATTCATTTAGATTAAAAGTTGTAAAACCAAATTCATCATTAGATAATCTTAATGCTTCAAGTAACATGACTTCTGCTGCTCGTACGGTTTTATGAAAATAAACAGCTTTGAACATTTGATATCTTGAATGCATCATAGATTCAAAGGAATATAATGCTGAGCGTTCTAACGCCAATTTTTTCTTATGTACGTCAAGGGATTGTGTAATTCTTTTATGATCAATTTTTGCATGCTCTGCGCCTGTAAAATAACCATCTCTAAGTAAATAATCCATCATATCTGCACTAAGTGCGCCTGAAACAATTTCATTTAGAAATTGAAATTTAGAATCTCCAAAAGCAATTTTTGTAACAAGTTTTTTGTCATAACCATTTTTTGATAAATTATCACCAATTTCAGATTTTAGAATAATTTCTCGACCAAAATCTTCATGTGAGATTTTTCTTTCTTGAATAATTTCTTCAAAAAGATGAGAAAATGGACCATGTCCTATATCATGCAAGAGCCCAGATAATCTTAAAATTTCAATGTCATCTGATTTCAAAATTCCTTTTTCATTTAATGCATTACCTGCTTGACTTGCAATATGCATTACCCCCAATGAGTGCTCAAATCTTGTGTGCTGAGCTGCAGGATAGGTTAAATGAGCGCCAGAAAGTTGTCTTATTCGTCTTAACCTTTGAAAAATTGGATTATCAATAATAGATAATTCATGATCGTAGACACGAATAAAATCATGAATAGGATCAATTATGTCTGAATAATTTTTTTTCATAACCCTATTTTCTTTGAAAATGTTTTCATGATTTCTTTATGTACTTCTTGTTTAGATTTTGACGCATCAATTATTTTCCAATTTTTTTTCTTTGCAGTAGTTCGATAAATTTTAGAAATTTTTCTTAAAAATTCTTCATTTTTCTCAAATTTATCGCGGTGAGTTTTTTGTCTATGAAAGGATTCTTTTTGTGTAACATCAAGTAAAATTACAAGATCAGCTTTTGGTAGACCGGCATCAAGATTCTCAAGCCATTTTTGCTTTAAACCATTAGCTATTCCATAAATTAGATTAGAGTGATAATATCGATTCATAATTAAAATAGAATTTTTTTCTTGCGCTGCCAAGATTTCATTGAGTTTTTCCCATCTATTTGCAGCTAATAGACAATGAATTACTTGTGGAGGAAATTTTCTTTTTCCATCCAAATATTTTCTAATTTCTTGTCCTATTGGTGTTTTATAATCCGGAAAATGAAATAGTTTAGTTTTGATCTTTCTTTTTTTTAGAGCTTTTTCTAATAGTGTTGATTGAGTTAATTTTCCTGCCTGATCTCCTCCTTCAATTACAATAATCATAAGTTATCAAAATAGAGAAATTAATTGATTAAAAATCTATCAAGGTTTATAACCAAAAATTGAGCACATATCTCAAAATGGGATTAGTAAAATCTATGGCAAACGAAATGATGAAGGAGATAGGTAACAAATCAAGAGAATTTTATGAATTTGTTTTACCTCCTGTAGATATGCATCTTGATGATGATAAATTGACAGTAATAGTAGATATTCCAGGATTCGGAAAAAAAGATATTAAATTATCTATTAATGGAAATATTCTAGCAATTCAGGCTTGCAAAGAAATTTCTGAGCAAAATAAACATAACATAATTTGTAATCAAAGGCCCAACATAATTGACAAGAAGATAAGATTGCCAATTGAATTAAAAGAAGGGGAAGAATCAGTTAATTCTGCAAAATATGAACAAGGAATTTTAACAATTGTTGTTCCTGTGCAAAATCATGGAAAAGATATCAAAATAGAATAGTTATCGTTTTCTAAATATTGTAAATACGCCCATTATTATCAATGAACCAATCATTCCAATAATTCCAATTGATTCGTTTGTAGTATACAAAACTGAAGAACCAATAAAAATTGCTGCTGAAAGAATACTTCCAGAGAGTAAAATATTGGACTTTGGCTTTGCATTTAATAGATTCAATGATCTATTTTCATCTAGGAATTTTTTAAGTTCTGGTGCTATAGAGATTGTAGCATCAATTGATTTTGCAAATCTATCAAATGAACGTTTTATTTCTTCAATGTATGCATCTTTAATTAGACTCTCTTCTTCCAAAATTTCTCTTACAACTTTTACAAACTTGAAATTAATTTTGTGTGTTTTGTAAATACCCTCAATTATTGAGGCCATTCTCATATACAAAGCCAAGTTTTTTGGAAGAATGAAAGGAAATCTACTCATAGTTTTATTTGCAAGCTCCATCAAGCTTTCCACCTCCATTTCATCGGGTTTTTTTCCATGCATTGCACGAACAGTGAGTTCAATGCCTTTTTCAATTATTGTGCGATTAAAATCTGGAGTGAGCATTCCAAGATCATTCATTGCGTTAACAGTTCTTGGAGGATCTTTTTCTACTAATGCTAGATATAGTCGAATCAACCTCAGTCTGGTTTCATTGTCCAATCTTCCTACCATTCCATAATCATACAGAATTAATCTACCATCATCAGTAACTGAAATGTTGCCAGGATGTGGATCAGCGTGAAATATGGAGTGTTTTAGAAGCATAGTAAAGAATACCTTATGGACATCAATCACAAGTTTTTGCCTGTCAATTCCCTTCTTATTTAGGGCTTCAACATTGGTTATTTTGATTCCTGGAAGATATTCCATTGTAAGAATATTTTTTGATGAATAATCATCATATACTGAAGGGACAACGACTATACTATTATTTTCTAAATCATGTTTTATTTTTTTGAGATTTGCTGATTCATTGGTGTAATCCATTTCTTCATGTATTGTTTCAATAAATTGAGAAAGCATAGCCTTTGCTGAGTATCGTAAATTTGGATCAACAAACCTTAATGCCAGTGGAAGAATTTTTTTTAAAACTTTGATATCTTCTGCTACAATTTTTTCAATTCCAGGTCTTTTTACTTTAATTACAATTTGCTTACCAGAGATAGAACCTCGATAAACTTGTCCTAAAGATGCACCCGAAATAGAATTATGATCTATGTTATCAAATGTTTCATCAATTGGACCAAGATCTTTTTCAATAATTGATTTTGCTTGTTCAAAAGGAGCAGATGGAACACTATCTTGAAGTTTTGATAGTTCTTCTAAATATGGTTGAGGTAAAATATCTGCTCTAGAAGAAAGCCATTGTCCAAATTTTATGTAGACAGGTCCTAATGAGATGAATGTGTCAAGTGCCTTTCTAGCATTCTTTCTAAATTGTTCTAAATCGATTTCATTTCCTTCATAATGAATCCATTTTTTTCTATCTTTACGTAGTGCAAGTATTGATGGCAAAAGTTTGATGAGGACATGTATTGTTCTTGCAGTAGACATTATTTACTCCAAATAATCTTTAATTTTTTTTGTTGTTAAATATCCAAGATATCCACAAATAATTGATGAAAGTAATCCAGAACCGATAGATTTCTTTTTTGAATTTTTACTGAGAAGTTTTTTTGTAATTTGTGAACCTCCAAAGAATGCACATGCTAAACCAATTAAAATCTCAGGTGCATCATGAACTAAATGACCAATTGGATCTTTTCTTGGATCAATTTTGTCAGTATGAACTAGAAATTTTTCATCATATTCTCTAATGTGTAAATTACCATAGCGATATTGTTTGGTGGCTCCATTTTTTTGTCCAAGGAATGTTTCTTCTGCTCCTTCAAGCATGAATTCTCGTAATTCCTTTGGGACTTCAATCTCATCTCTAGGCATAATCGCAAGATCTAGTAATTGCTTATAATCTTACGGTCTTCAAAGTGCTTTAACCTAAGATCAAAAATGCACTGTACTATGGTGACGGTTAGATAAAAAATTTTGTAAATTATTATTCAGATCTCACTGATAATTTCTACGAGTTTCTTATATTCAAATTTTATAGATTTTTATTTAATAGATAGGATGGAGACTTTTTCCCTAAAAAAGATCTCACACCATCTATTGAATACAGATAAAGTAATCTTAAGATTGTATACGACCTTTTGTAAACATTACAAAACTGATTGAAAATGCTATTAACATTGCAATACCTGTAACATATGCATAATTAAGTTCCTCATTAGGATGAACTTCTTGATGATAATTATTTATTAAAAAAGT
>CAZBBN010000009.1:0-9524 GCA_964490195.1 uncultured Nitrosopumilaceae archaeon | reverse complement strand
GAATCAATAATGGTTCATGGGGCAGATTCTATTTGAGATAGTCTCTCAATTACGTTTTCAAGTTCTGCCTTATTTTCATCTATTACACGTTTTACAACATCAATTTCTACACGAATCTGATCTAATGAAGAATCATCAGAATTTTTTATCTGTTCTTCTAAATCATCCAGAATTTTTTGATTGTATTGATTGATCTTTTCTAATTCAATTTTGTAATTTTCTAATTTTTCATATTGATTAGAGATTTCAGAAATTTCAACATATTCTTGGTTTGTAAGAAAACCAAGAATGATAGTTACGCTTCCTATAGATATAACTGCAATTAAAACAACAATACTTGATCTCAATTTTAACTGACCTTGATTCTTCAATTAGGATTAAAAATTAATCTCTAATTGCCTCAATTTTGGCTTTTTTACGCCTGCGAATGATGTAGATTCCAGCACCAATTGCTAGAACAATTGAAATAATAATCATGTTTGTATCAGGTCCGTCCTCATTATCATTTGATAGTTCTTTAACAAAGATTGTAGAGTTATGAGTGACAAAATGCTCGTCTCTCACATCATCTTTGTATCTGGCAGTAATTTTGATATCATGCTCTCCATATTGAGGTTCACCATCAAATTCAATTGGAACATTAAATGGGACAGGTGAATCAGTTTCAATTTCATCGACAAACTGAGTTGTCTTTTTTATGTTTGAATTTCCTAAAGGTTCTACTGTAACAAAACCAAACAATGCATCTTCATTTCCTTCATTAATTATTTCACCAACTATCATCTGTGTGCCCGATAATTCAATGACATCAACATTATAGATTGACAAATCAATTAGACCTTGAACAAAGAAATCTGCAATTCTAGAGATAGTATGTTTGTCACCGTGTGCATTAAAATAAGTTATTTCCAGTGGTGCACGAAGTGTATCTCCTTTTAATGATTCTGGAACATATACATCAAGTTCAATAAGTTTTTTTGTACCTGGTTCGATTTCACCAATTTTCCAATCAGTATTCAGAATTACAACATTCTCAACATTAGTTACTGACTGAGTTGTTGATGCTCGTTCACTTTGCGTATTTTTTAACGCAATATCTACACTTGAAACAGGAGCAGTTCCATCATTTGAAATTTCAATGGTGACATGATTTTGTTGTAAGGATGTAAGAAATGGATTTAATGCACGTACATTTATCACACTTTTTCCAGTAACTTTGAAATTAAAATTCTCAAATGCAGTTCTGACTCCAGATTCTCTCAATCTAGAATAATCAACTTTGACAGTACCAGGATATTGCTGTAATCTGATATTATTATCTAGATCGACAAAAAATGTAAGATGAAAGTTATCTCCTGCTAGAGAGTTTGAATCAGCATCAGCATAAATGATTGAACCTGGACCATCTGATGCTGAGAATCCAAGAGGTAATGATAGTTGACCCCTAATTCCTGTAATGTCCTGTGTACCAACATTTGCCATTACAATTGTGAATGGTATATTTTTGTCTCCTGGACTAACTTCTAATTTTTCTTCAAAGGTTCCAAAATATGCATCTAAAAATTTGACATCTCCATAGTCTCTCTCAAATGGAGAATCACCAAATCCTCCAGATTTTATTTGAGCATAAGAGTTTTCAAAAATAATTGGTACAAGCCCAATTACGAATAGTGTAAACAATAGTTTTGGGTTTATCATACTATAACCTCCATTTCTGAGGGTTGATCACCTTCAAATGCTCTACCATCTTTGATTGTGATTACTTTGTCTACATCACCAAAATGTTGTCTGTCGTGAGTAACTATAATGAATGTTTGATTGAGTTTTTTTGCCATTGATTTCATTAATTGAACTATTGTTTCTGAAGTAACAGAGTCAAGATTACCAGTTGGTTCATCTGCTAAAATAATTGAAGGTTTATTGATTAATCCTCGAGCTATTGCTACTCTCTGTGCTTGTCCACCAGAAATTTTATTTGCACGTTTATTCATTTGATCTTCTAATCCAACTGCCTTTAGTAAATTTCTTGCATCTTTTTCGGCAGTATGATTAGTTCCTGCAATTTGTCTTGGCAACAATATATTTTCTAAAACTGAAAGATCAGTTAATAGATTGGAAGATTGGAAAATGAATCCTAATTTTTTATTTCTAAATGACGAAATATTGTTGTCATCAAGTGTTGTAGTATCAATTCCATCAATGAGAATTTTTCCATTTGTTGGACGATCCAATAGTCCAATCATGTTAAGTAATGTAGATTTACCAGAACCAGAACTTCCAACAATGAGAACAGTTTCTCCTTTTTCAATTGAAAATGAAACATTATCAAGAGCCTTTACTTGATTTTCTCCTTCACCATAAATCTTACTTAGATTGTTTATTTCAAGTACCTTAGGCAGTTCTCATCGCCTCCACTGGTAACAATTTTGTTGCTCTATAAGACGGATACAATGACGCAATAATCGCCAAAACAAATGATGTTAATGCTGTTTGTATAATTTTTTCCCAGTTATAGCTTACTTCAAGAGGAAGACTATTGTTAAAAGACATTTTTGTTTCCTTTGCATAAAACGTATAGCCTAGTCCTGCTGCAGTTCCCACTCCAGCCCCTATAGCTCCAATTATCATTCCTTGGAAAATGAAAATTATCAGAATATCTTTTCTTTTAGCTCCTATTGCCCTCATAACACCAATCTCTTTTGTTTTACCATTTACTAACATCATTTGAATTGTAACAATAGCAAATGCAGAAGACATCATTCCAAAATATCCTATCATGTTAATCATTGCAATACCAGATCTAAAACCAGCTAGTTGTTCTTCAGCTGATTCTTCTATTGTTTCTGCAATAAAATCATCATTTGGGAATGATCTCAAAAAGAATTCTTTTACTTCAGATGCCTTCGATGGATCATTAAGCTTTACCATAAGTGATCCTGAATCACCTTGTCTTTTCATCATATCACGTAAAGTATCTATATGTACTACAGCAGTATAATCAAATCCTTGACCACCGGGAGATTTAGCAATTCCAGAAACTGTGAATCTTCTAATTTGATCCTGACCATATCTATCAACTACGAGAACTTTAACGCTATCCCCAACTTGGGCTCCCCCAAGATCCCTAGCAACATTTGATCCTAAAACAATAGAATTTCTAGAGAAAACATAAGAACCTTCTGTAACAGTTTGTGATACAGTAGATGCAAGAATATCTCTAAACGGATCAACTCCAACAATAGGAATTCTAGTTTCCTCAATTAATTTTCCATTTTTAGTCATATTCATTTCTGCCGTCGATGAAAGCCGCGGAGTTGCAGCTTCAACATATGGAATTCTCTCAAACCAGTTAACAAGAGACAAGTCAGATTTATCAATAAAATCTGCATCATCAGTTACAAGAATGTCACCATTTCGATAATCGCTGATATCTCTAACTATGGCATCAAAGAGTCCCTGAAAAATTACAAAGTTTACATGAATAACTAAAATCCCAATTGTTACTGCCAATACTGCACCAATCAAACTGCCCTTTTTGTTGAAAAGCATTCTTTTTGCTAATAGCAACTTGTATTCCATAAAATTAATGAAATAGTCTAATATTTAATATATTTGATGTATAGTACTAACATTATAGACAATTTTATATCATATTAGTTTGTTTTATATTTTATTGAGTTGATTTAGGTGATAAAATGGACAATTTAGATATGAAAATTCTAAGCAGACTGCTAAATAATTGCAGAGAATCTGATAGGCAAATAGGAATGGAGCTAGGAATTTCTGGTGGAGCCGTGCATGCTAGAATTCGAAAAATGGAAGAAAAAAAGATTATTGAAGAATTTTTCATAAAAGTTGAGCCTCCAGTATTGGGTTATGGAGTTTTGTATTTTGTCGTGTCAGGAGAAAATATTAATAAAATTTTAGATCAAATTAGTCTTGTAGGTGAGCCGTTTTTTGTTGTTCCATGTGTAGGTGGAATTACTGTTTGCAGTATTGTAGTAAAAGAGAACATGAAGCAAAAAATTCAGATTGCAAATAAATTGATGAAAGATATTAGAGTTTTATCCATTTTTGAAGCAGAGAATCCAGGATTTAATTCAAATCTTACTAAAACAGATTTAGAAATACTAGAAGAATTAATCAAGGATCCTAGAGCAAAAATTGAAAAAATTGCTGAAAATACAAACATGTCAACAAAAACAATTACTAGGTGTGTTGAGAAATTACAAGAAAATGATGGGGTTCAGTTTACAGTAATTTATGATCCTAAAAAAATTGAAAAATATATTCCTCATGCTATACTTGCATGGATAGAGGGTGAT
This sequence comes from uncultured Nitrosopumilaceae archaeon, assembly GCA_964490195.1. Taxonomy (GTDB): domain Archaea; phylum Thermoproteota; class Nitrososphaeria; order Nitrososphaerales; family Nitrosopumilaceae; genus Nitrosopumilus. Next base: position 5,199 of record CAZBBN010000009.1, on the reverse strand, counting down.
CTTAAAGAGACATTAGAAAATATGAAAGTATTTTCTAAATCATATTTGCAGATTCCATTTATTGCTAAAAATCAGATTGTTTTGTTTATGTATAGTGATAATATTTTTAAAATGGATGAAATAACACAAAAAGTTAGAACAGTTAAAAATGTAAAATCAGCAGACTTGTTTATTCCTAAAAGAATTTTATTTTATAATAGATGGTTAGAAAAATCTATCAAAGACTTTAAGAAATCATCTAAGTTACATCTAACATATCAGACAAATTAAATAATGATAATCTCTAAAATATAAAATGAAGAAAAAGAAGATCTATGAAGGGAAAATTTTAGGTCTTAGTGTTTATGATGGAAAAATAGAGGGAAGAAAAGTAAAACGTGAAATAATAGAACATCGAGGTGCTGCAGCAATGCTTGCTTTTGATGAGGAAAATAAGATTATTCTTGTCAAGCAACATAGATTTCCACATGGATATGTTTTAGAAATTCCTGCAGGAACATTAGAAAAAAGAGAAGAGCCAATAAAATGTGCATTCAGAGAATTGGAAGAAGAGACTGGGTATAGAGCAAAAAAGATGACTCCCCTAATTACTTACTATCCATCAATAGGTTATAACACAGAGGCAATTCACTGTTTTGTAGCCTCGAGATTGAAGAAAATTGCTGATTTGAAGCTAGATGATGATGAGATTTTGTCGGTTGTAAAAATGGATTTGAAGAAATTATTAAAATTAATCAAAACTGGAAAAATTCAAGATTCAAAAACAATATGTGCTGTCTTGACATATGCTGCTAAAAAGAAACTTTACTAATTATTTATTATAGATTGGTTTTACAAGATCTGCAACATCAGCCCAAGATTGTGCTATCTTTTCATACATATACACCAAATCAAGAAATTCAATGGGAATTTGTTTTTTATTTCCTAATGTAATTCTTAATTTGCTAAGATTTTGCTCATATTTTTTATGCAACGATATTGCTTCAATAGCTAAAAGTCTATCAGGTTTTGTAAAAGCATCAATAGATTTTTCTGCTAGTATACTAAAATCTTTCACTATATCAAAAATCTTCTTTGAATGTTCTTGTGACAAAGATAAGTTGTAAATAAAATTTGAAAGTTCAACAATAGAGTCACCAGCATTTTCAAGAAGATTTGCTGCAACTCTATAATCAAGTACATCAATATTTTCTAAATTAAATGCATTAGCTAATTTTTTATCAACAAGGGCACTACGAATTAAACGAACCAATAAAAAATATTGTCGATTTACCTCAACATCACGTTTTGATAATGTTTCTAAATTAGATTTATCATCTGAAATTAATCCCATAGATGCGTCATCATACATTCCAAGTGCAATTGAACTCATTCTTTTTAGAATTTTTTCAGGATCAAGTGTTGTTGCATCTAAAAGAAATTGCATGTTAATATGAGATGCATCTTCTTCAATGATTTCCATCCCTACTAATCTTCTCATAGAATTACGTATATTTTCTCTATCTTCTCCAGGTATACTGGATTTAGAATTAATTTTAAATACATTATATCCTAAAAGATAGGCTCCTGTAATGTCTGCTACTATGTTTTCTTCTTTTGGTAATGGATAAGAAATTACAAGTTCTTTTGTTTGGCGTAATTCTTTGTTTAAAAATATCGAAATACTATCATGCCCAGTTTCAAGCTCAACTTGACTGCTTTTATTCAGATTATTAGCATCAACCCATTCTTTTGGAAGAGATACGAGGATAGTGCTTCCGATTTTTTGTAGGCGTCTAATGAATTTAGTCAATTTATACTAATTTAATTAATTTAAACCATATTCTTATATTTTGTGTAAAATTTAAACTTAGATCAATGGAGGCTAAGGCATTTTGTCCCGCTCACATTACAGGTTTTTTCAAAGCCCATTTAGAGGACCCTCAAAATGATTTAGAAAATTTAGGGTCTATGGGTGCAGGTTTTTCAATTAAACAAGGTGTAACTACTAGAGTAAAAATTAATACAAAAAATGATCAACAATCAAATTTTTGCATTACAACAAAAGGATATCAATCAGAAAAAATGGATGTGTCAGAGTATGTGTTAAATGAATTCTTAAAGATTGATAATTTTTCTGACAAATTTTTTGATATTGAACACGAAATATTGATTCCAGTTGGATATGGTTTGGGTTCTAGTGGTGCCGTTGCTTTATCGCTATCTTATGCATTAGATCAAGCTCTTAATACTAAATTAGATAAAACAAGAATTGGACAAATAGCACATAACGCAGAAGTAAATTGTAAAACAGGACTCGGTGATGTTTTAGCATCATATCATGGAGGTTTTGAAATTCGCATTAAACCAGGAGCACCTGGAATTGGAAGTGTTGAAAAAATAATTACAGATAAAATTGTAATTATGATGATATGTTTTTCTCCAATTTCTACAAATAAATTTATCAAGGAACGTTTATCTCAAATCAATGGTCTTGGCGGAAAAATGGTAAATAAATTACTAGAATCAAAAAACTATGAACATTTTCAAGATATGTCTTTAAAATTTGCAAAATATGTAGAGGTTATGACTCCAAGAATGCAAAAATTAGTTGATGAATTATCTCAAAAGAATATTAAATGTGGAATTGCTTTATTTGGTGAAACAGTTTTTTCAATGATTCCTAAAGAAAAAGAAAATGATGTTGTAGAAATTTTACAGAAATATCCTGAAGGATCAATTATAAAATCAGAGTTAGATGATCAAGGAGCACGAGTTCTTTTTAATTAATTGAAATCATATGTCATTAATTCCGAAATCACATCCAAGAGCTAAATCATTATTTATTCGAGAGAAACTTGTGAAAGGATTTGATAATGGATTAGTTGCAAAAGAAGGATTACTTGCTCAAGGTAGAGGCGAGGCTTTTGATTATCTGCTAGGTGAGAAAACAGGAAAGTCTGCAAAGAATGCAATTAGAGTTGCAGCAGCACAACTTCTCGTAGCAGAAAGGCCTGTCATCTCAGTTAATGGAAACATAGCAGCACTATGTCCTAAAGAAATTGTAAAACTTTCAAGGCAAATCAAGGCTAAACTTGAGGTAAATCTGTTTTATGCTAACAAAATGAGAAAACAGGCAATCATAAAGACGCTCAAAAAATCTGGCGCAAAAGATATTTTGGGTTCAAATCTTAGAACAACTACAAAATTACATGGAATAGACTCTGCTAGAAGAATTGTTGATAAAAATGGAATATTTGCAGCAGATGTTGTACTAGTACCATTAGAAGACGGAGACAGAACAATAGCACTAAGAAAAGCAGGAAAAATAGTCATAACGTTTGATCTTAATCCTCTTTCTAGAACTTCACAAACTGCAAATATAACAATTGTAGACAATGTAATACGTGCAATTAATTTACTAATAGATGAATCAAAGAAATTGTCTAAAAAAAATCATAACTCTCTTAGAAAAATAATTAATGATTTTGATAATAAAAAAAATCTTTCAGAAAACATACTTGAAATAAAAAAAAATCTAACAAGAGGTGCAAAGATTGCATAAATCTGTATTAGATATTTTAAAAATGAAGAAAGAAAAGAAAAAGATTTCAGTAATTACAAGTTATGATTATACTTTGGCATCATTGTGTGACAAAGCAGGAATTGATGTGCTTTTAGTTGGAGACAGTGCAGGAATGGTAATGCTTGGTTATGAAAATACAATTCCTGTAACAATGGATCAAATGTGCATGTTTACTGAAGCAGTTAGTAGAGCTAGAAAAAATGCACTGCTAGTATCTGATTTACCATTTATGTCATATCAAGCTAGTATAGAAGATGCAATTAGCAATTCAGGAAAACTAATCAAGGCAGGAGCTGATGCAGTAAAGCTTGAAGGCGGTTCAATTATGGCTGAAACAATTAATGCCATAGTTGATATGGGAATTCCAGTGATGGGCCATATTGGATTGCAACCACAAACAACAATGCTTTCACAAGGATACAAGGTTCAAGGAAAAACAAAAGATACTGCAATGAAGTTAATTGAAGATGCAAAAGAGCTTGAAGAAGCAGGAGTATTCAGTATTGCACTAGAAATGGTCAGTCATGAAGTAGCAGAGATAATATCTCAAACAGTCAGTGTACCAATTATTGGAATTGGTTCTGGTGTAGGTTGTGACGGACAAGTCCTGGTAGTTCAAGATTTGCTTGGAATGTATGATAAAATAAAACCCAAATTTGCCAAAAGATACATGAATTTGTCTGAAGATATTGTAAAATCACTTGAAGATTACAAAAATGATGTTATTTCAGGCACATTTCCTTCAAAAGAAAACTGGTTTTCTATGGAGGAGGAGGAATTGAAAAAATTACGTGAGCAAATTGGCCGTTAAAAAAAGAGATCATCCATCACTTGATATTGTTTCTTCAAAAGGCGTGGAGCTTACAGGTAAAAAGATAGTTCTTTGCGTTGCAGGTAGTGTTGCAGCATACAAAGCAATTGAATTAGCAAGATTATTGATGAGACATGGTGCTGATGTAACATGTGTGACAAGTAATGCAGTTACAAAATTGATACAACCAGATTATTTTAAATGGGCTACTGGAAATAAAGTCATAACCAAACTTACTGGTGAATTAGAACATATCAGATTAGCAGATTATAAACAATCAGATTTAGTTATTGTGTATCCTGCAACAGCAAATACGCTTGGAAAACTTGCAAATGGAATAGATGATACACCAGTTTCAACAGTACTTACAGTAGGATTTGGTTCGAAGATTCCAATTCTAATGTGTTTGGCAATGCATGAATCGATGTATGATAATTTAGCAGTTAAAAAAAATATTGGATTTCTAAAAAATAAAATTCAATTTCTTAGTCCACAAATGGTTGAAGGAAAAGCAAAAGCGCCAGAACCAGAAGATGTTTTAGAGTTTGTTTTAAAAAAATTTGGATTCACATCAGTATTAAAAAATAAAAAAGTGCTAATGACTGCAGGTCCTACATTAGAATATATTGATCCAGTAAGAGTAATTACAAATATTAGTTCTGGAAAAACTGGAGTTCTTTTAGCATCTGAATTAATTTCTGCAGGAGCTAAAGTCACTATTGTTTATGGACCAGGAAACGAAAAACCTCCTAAAGCTGCTAAAATAATTAATGTTACAACAAGTAAAGAAATGTTTGATGTAACTAAAAATGAGCTAAAGAAA
>CAZBBN010000008.1:8144-15240 GCA_964490195.1 uncultured Nitrosopumilaceae archaeon | reverse complement strand
TGGCCTTTCCACTTTGGAATATTTTTGCAGTAAACCAACTACAATTACACGGTACTGAAGGAATTTTTCGATTTTATGAATTTATGACTAATGAAGATCATATTCTAATATGTAATAATTTACCATTTTTCACTAGTTTTAATCAACTTGATATAGATTATTTGTTTGAAGGAATTTCTAAAGGTGTATTTCATATTACTGGTGAAACCATTTCTCCAAATAGTTCTGTTATATCTGAAGGAAAATTTACATCTGAAACGTTTTCTGAAGCACAATACCTTGCCATGCATTTTGATACCATGTTTCAGGGAGACTCACCAATTAGAATTGATCCTAGAAAATTAACAATTACCACTGAATTCAAAATAATGATTTTGGGTGTTATCCCTTATACCATTGCACACCAATACTCTGGAATAGAATTTTATAACATGTTAAACGATGATGCTCTTGTTGATTGTTAAATAATCCTCCACGATATTTTTTCAAATCATTTTATGTTCTTACATACTTTAATTTTCTAATATAATTTGTTCTTGTAGTTCGTTTTGTAACTTATTAAATTATTTTAAATAAGGTTTTAAATTTTTTAAATGATGATGGTTTTAACTTTGATTAAATATTGAATCAAATTCATTAAATCATTATCAGAAATTTTATCTTCCAGCCACCATGTTGTGGTTATTTTCACCCATTTTGGAATGTATATTAAATCTAGATTGTTTCTGTCTATTTTATCTGCTATTCCTAATTTGTCGTCGTCTGTGCCTTTCTGAATTGCGTCCATTAATGCTCCATCGGATATTTGTTCATTTAACCAACTATATGCAATTTGTTTCATCCAAAATGGAAGTACTGTTTTTCCAGTATCAATTACGTTAAATTCTACAGTATCTCTTGAACCTGAATAATCTATATCTACATAATATTTCCCAACTGGAAAGATCTCTTTCTCAAATGGAAATGGTGATGTGATCACTGTTTCTAATTCTGATATTTCAATAGGAATGGCACTGCTTTCTTTGCCCAAATCATCTCTAATGTGAATTATTGCACTTTCTCCTGTTACTTCACTAACATTAACTGTGTAAGATAGTTTTTCACCGAAACTATACGTTATTTGGTTCATCGTGATTTGAACTGATTGAGCTGCATAAACATTAGAAAAAATCATCGTACTAATTGCTATGATTGTAAATACTGAATATTTTATTCTCATATCTTTTTCTTATTTTTACTCAATAAAAATCTCAAATAAATACTGAGGAATCCTTTTTAACAACTTGGGGTTATCTCAAATATCGAGTTTTCTGCGGAAGCAAAATCTTTGAGTGAGTGAAATTCATTCACTCAAAGGAATTTTTACTGTTAAGCGACGCTTGGAGCAATTATTTGATTTTCAGTTAGAATTGCATTTTTGACCTTTTAATAGCAAAATTGGCTTGAAAATTGATGACCCTAAACTGAAACACAAAGACCATTTGAATGGCTGAACCCTTTCCCAAAATGGTTTCAGGGAATTTCAAGATATATCGGGATGTTATATTCTCATTGTAAGGGGACTTAACTCACAATTACATTTTTCTCTTTTGCCGCATCTTGGACAATTACAATCACAATTTAACAGTGATGTTTTACATTCTGAACATCTAGTATATTCTGCAAAATCATCTCTCAATTCAATGCCTCAGATATTAAGTGCACTAGTAGAACTTAACCATACTAAAAATTTTCTGAAAATTTGTTAAGGTTTGAATTATTTTTTAAACGAATATTGATAATTGTTTTTATCATTAAACAGATCTAAAGAATAGAGATGAAATACACCCGTTAACGGTTTCCATCATTTCTGTTAACTTTAAGTGAGGACTGCCTCTCAGATTCGGTTATGGGTGGTCTAAATATTGCTGTAATTATAAAACTAGAACCTGATTTTTCAGAGGGTAATGTTAGCTATAATCCAGATGGCACTTTAAATCGAGCTGAGACAAAAAATACTTTGGGTCCACATAGTGCAATAGCTGCTCATGCCGCATTTTTTGGTAGAGTGATGTATGATGCCAAAGTCTCGATTGGAACAATGGGGCCGCCAATAGCAGATCTTGCACTTCAACAAGCTCAACAAATTTCTGATGCAGATGAACTTTATCTGTATAGTGATAGACTATTTGCAGGAGCTGATACTTTGGGAACTGCGGAAGTTTTGCGAGTTGGAATTGAAAAGATGCAAGAAAAAATGGATATTGTGTTTTCAGGACACAGAGCATCTGATGGTGAAACTGGACAGACAGGGCCTCAAACTGCATGGAAATTAGGATTTACATTTCTTGGCAATGTAATTAGTTATAGTGTAGATTTGGAGACTAGAATGATTCGTGCAAAACGTCTGATTAGTTTACAAGGTTTTCCTAGTGTAATTGAAGAAGTTGAAGCACCATTACCCGTATTCATCTCTATTGATCCTACCTACAAATCAAATTACAATACTGTTTCACAAAGATTAGCATTTCAAAAATACCAAAAAGAAGCTACCAAACGTGCAGAAAATTACAAAGATTATTTTAAAATATTTAATGCAAAAGAACTTGGTGTTGATGAAACTCTTGTTGGCCTTCCCGGCTCTCCAACCATAGTGTATAAGGTTGAACGAATTCCCAAATCCACGGCTACAAGAAGTGCTGAAGTAATTGATGGTTCTGATCCTGAACAAATTCGTAAAATTGTTTCAAAAATGAAAGAAGCATTAGCAGCTATGGTGATAAAGTAATGGCAGAAAAATACCGACACCTGTATGTTGTAATTGAACACAACGAAAGAGAATTTCTTCCAGTAAGTCTTGAGATGATTGGTGAGGCAAGACGATTAATGGATGGTTTTAACTCAAAGTATTCTTCAAATGAAAAAGTAGTTGCTGTAATTTTAGGACACAACATCCAAGATCTCTCAAAACAATTAATCGAATATGGGGCAGATGCTGTAATATCAGCTGATGATCCTGAACTAAAAGACATAAGAAATACGATTTACACTAAAGTAATTGCCCAAATTGCCCAAGATACAAAATCCCTAGGGGAAATAGAGCCTGAATATGCAAGTGACATAAAAAGACCAAGATACATGTTCTTTGCAGCAGACAGTATAGGACGACATCTGTCTTCAACCACATTAGCAGAATTAGAATCAGGATTAGCTTCAGACATCAACAAACTTGTAATTGAAGACATTGAGATGTCCCATCAACAAAAAACAGGAGGCACAAAAGAAACATACTCAAAGACACTAGAAATGTATCGACCTGATTTTTCAGGCTTTTTGTGGACTACAATTCTTTGTCTTGATAACAAAAATCCTGCTTTTAAGAGAGATTATCATCCACAGTCTTGTAGTATTATCCCGGGAGTCTTTGAGCCATTAAAACAAGATTCATCACGGGAAGGGAAAATCATAGAGTTTACTCCAACTATTGATCAGCAAGATCTTAAAGTAAAAGTACTTAGTCGTGAAATAATAAAAAGTGAAGTTGACTTTGAAACTCCAAGAACCATTGTTAGTTTTGGTAGAGGAATAAAAGATGATCCAGAAGCAAATATCAAATTGATAGAAAACCTGGCAAAGGAATTGAATGCAGAGATTGGAGTTACACTACCGATGTCAAAAAAGCCGTACCAAATCAGTCAAGCATTAGATTCTAAATATATGATTCCAGCCAGAGTGATAGGAACTAGTGGACACAAAACTAGTGCAATGTTGTATATTGCTGCAGGAGTTAGTGGTGCAATGCAACATGTTATGGGAATGAAAGATTCAGGATTTGTTGTAGGAATTAATCCTGATGAGGAAGCGCCAATAAAAAATGAATGTGATGTTTTCATTAAAGGACGAATGGAGGATGTGATTCCTTTACTGATTGAAGAAATTAAAAAACAGATTCAAATTGTAGAGGTGCAGTAAATTTTGGAAAAATATGATGTGGCAATAATTGGTGGAGGTTCTGCAGGCCTTGCTGCACTAAAACAACTATCACATCTTGGAAAACAGGCCATTCTTCTAGAGGCGGGATCAAAAATAGGCTCAAAGAATCTATCTGGAGGTATTCTTTATTCTAAAAAGCCCAAAAAGGGGCATGTAACAAATGTAGAGCAATTATACGAAAATTTCCTTGATGATGCACCAATTGAGAGAAAAATTACAAAATACATCCTACATTCAACATCTCAAGACAAAGTCTACTCCATGGATCTCACTGCGGCTCATGATTATCAAGCAAATTTTGGATGTTCAGTTTTATTGACTAAACTCAATTCTTGGTTTGCAAAACAAGCAGAAGAATCTGCTACAAAACTTGGCGGTGGAATTATTCCTGGGGTTCACGTAAAATCAATTACATGGGATGAGCAAACTGGCACATCAATTATTCAAACTGATGAACTAGATGAGTTTGAAGTCAAGGCAATAATTGCAGCTGATGGAGTAAATTCTGAAGTTGCAGAGATGGTTGGTGCTAGAAAAAAATTCACGCCAGAACAGCTATACCAAGGAGTCAAAGTTATAGTAAAATTACCTGAGGACATTATCAACAAAAGATTTGGAGTGTCTTCAGATGAAGGTGCAGCACATCTTTTTGCAGGAGATGTTACTCTAAATCATATTGGTGGGGGATTTCTTTATACAAATAATGATACCTTATCAGTAGGGGCTGTCTATCATTTTGATTCACAACTAACAAATCCAACAACACCCTATGATCTGATTGATGCTTTACTGAAAAATCCTATGGTCAGTGAATTCATCAAAGATAAGATTCCAATTAAATCCGAGATTGATAAAAGTCTCCCACAAGAAGAGCAGCTTAGAATTCGTTTTGCGGTTGCAAAATTAATTAAAAATTGGTATGAGATTAGAGAAGCATCCCTGTCTTCAGGTGGACGAAATAATTTGATTAGTTCGGGCAAATACAAAACAGTTGAAGATATTGAGAAAAGAGTATCTACAATTGAAGAACAGTTATCTGAGAAATTTGGTCTTACTTTTGGAGATGACTATCTTGAGGATGAATATAGTGCAAAGTTAGTTCCAGATGGAAAGAGATGTAGAATGAAAAAACCATTCTTTAAGAATATTTTATTTATTGGAGATGCAGCTGGAAGAGGCATTTTTGTTGGTCCTAGGATTGAGGGTCTTAATGTTGGAATTGATGATGGCATAAGAGCTGCCAATGCTGTGGCACAGGCTCTTGATAAAAATGACTTTTCTGAGAACAGTATGGGAGAACATTATTCAAAAACAGGAGACGAGAGTCCATTTACTACAGATATGAAACAAATTGACAAGGATTATCTGAAGATCTTCCTTGATGCTGCAAAAGATGTACCAAAAGACATTATTGGTTCCCGTTATGGACCGATTCTAAAAATGATGTCCAGTGGAACGATGCGTGGCATTGCTGTAAAGTTTGCAAATATTCTTGGATATGATAAACTACTACCAATGATTGAATCAGAAGATACCTATGTCAAAGTACCAATTCAGTTAGCAGAAAGATTGGGCAAAACAGTTTCATCTTCTTATTCTCCTAGCATTCCATCTATTGCAGACAGAATTGCAAACTTGAATTACAATGATGATAGTCTCGCACACATTAAGGTTCTAAATTCTACAAGTGAATATATGAAAAAAATGGTAACTTTATGTCCTACAAAATGTTACAGTGAAGAAGGAGGCAAAGTCATAATTCAGCATGAAGGATGTGTGGATTGTGGAACATGTTCACAAGAAACAGAGTGGAGACATCCACGTGGTGAAAAAGGAATTCATTACAAATACGGATAATTAATCAGACTGTAACTTTGATGCGTTTTAACTCGTCATAAGATTCTCTCATTTTACTGTAAAACTCACTTACAGTTGGAGGAAAGATTGAAAATGCTATGTAAAAGTCTTCAGCTTCTCTAAGGTATCTCTTTACTTTTTCCTGTTCTAAAATTTGGGATGTGAATTTCATGTTGTTTAATCTATCAGCAAGTTTGATTATCTTTACATCATATGCAGATTTTGTTAGATTAGTACAATATTCAAAAAATCTTGCAGTTTGTCTTTGTTCATTATTTGTACCAAAATAATTTTCCAATGGCTTTGTTTTCAAAGTCACGGCTATGTTGTAAACATACTCTCCAAATCTATGTCTAAAGTATGCATCAAATCCATATGCTTTAGAAGCGTTCAAATCTAAAATTTTCTCATTGTCTTCCATTACATCATGTAAAATAGATGAAACGACTTGCAGAGTTGTAAGTAGTTTGTCGGTTTTTTGGTAATGTTGTATTACATCAATGGTTACAGGCCAAACATGTGTTTCTAAAAATGATGATTTTCTATCTTCTCTTTTTACTCCTGAATGAACTTCCTCTGCTAATTCTATTGCACCTTCAACAAAGCTATCTATTCGAATTTTAGCCTCATTTTCAATGACATTCAAAAGATCTTCTTTGGTTGCAGAATGAACTTCCATAGTAACTATATCATAACATCATTGAAAAACATGATCTTACAATAGTTAACCCATACAAATTTTCAGATTTAGGTGAAAAATTAGTAGATTGGAATAACTAATTTCGATTTATTTTAAATATAGACTCAAAACTTCATACATTGTGCCAATACCAGAAAATTTCCCTGAAGGATTAAAACCAATTGGTAAAATCACTCATTCAGATGGGGAGCATTTCCACTGGATTTGGGGACCTGGAAAAGCGGATGGTGATGCATCTAAAGATGAAAACGTGATTAAAGCATATGAAGCACGTGGGGAAAAACAGGTTCCTCTAGGAATTAGTGGAACATCAGTAGCAGTTGATTGGGACTCTTGTGTGGCAGATGGGGCATGTATTGAAGCATGTCCAGTTCAAGTATTCCAATGGTACAGGACAGAAAAAGACATTCCTGCTGAAAAATGCAATGGAGAGACATTTGAAGGAACAGGAAGTAATGTCAAAGATGAACGTAAGGACTACACAGACAAGGCAGATCCAATCCTCGAACATGATTGTATTTGGTGTATGGCATGTGTTTCAGTTTGTCCACCGCAAGCTATCAAAGT
>CAZBBN010000008.1:0-8044 GCA_964490195.1 uncultured Nitrosopumilaceae archaeon | reverse complement strand
ATTGTATTTGGTGTATGGCATGTGTTTCAGTTTGTCCACCGCAAGCTATCAAAGTAGATCAAGCAAATGTTGATGAACATCAAAATGCATCCATGTCATAGTATGAAAATAAAATCAAACAGATAATTTTTGAAAGCATACATGCAACAAATTGAGTAAATTTCATTAATGATGTTTAACTAGTATTCCCTATAGACAGAGATTGATAAAGAAAAAGTAGTTTATCTTTTTGTACATGGAAGAAAAGATCTAGAAGATACAGCAAAAAAACTATTAATTGAGAAGGAATTCTTATCTGAAAAAATAATATCTGCTAAAAGCAATCAAGTGGGACATGTACATGAATACATGGCATTATTATGGGCTCCAATAAATCCCTCTACAATTAAAATTCAAAAGATTATCAAAGTAGAAAAGCCTGAAGGTGTTGTAGGTCTTTGGAAAGGCGTTACTTGGGATGATCTTTTTGAGATTCCATTAAAATAAATTGGTTATACGTTGCTATACAAATAAAACTCTCTGGGAGAAGGTAATGAAAACACAGAGATATGTTCTTGTTTTTTAATCTCACAATATTTTTCAAGAAAGTCTGTTGTAAATACAGGTTTTAGATATTTGTCATCAGATTCTAATTCCTCAATTGCACTTCGTAATGCCACAGGTAATTTTTTGATTCCAAGTTCTTTTTTCTTCTTTTCAGAAAGTTTGTAGATATTCAAATCAACTGAATCAGGGGGTTGAATCTTCTTTTTTATTCCATCAAGTCCTGCCATCAGCATTGCCGATTGTGCCAAATAGATATTGGCACTTGGATCAGGAATTCTGGATTCAATTCTTTTTCGTACTTCCATATTTTTGTGATGAGAAGGAATTCTAATACATGCAGAGCGGTTGCTTCTACTCCACGCTAGATTTGTTGGAGCCTCAAAGCCTGGAACAAGTCTTCTGTAAGAGTTTGTAGTGGGATTAGTTATTGCACATAATGACGGTGCATGTTCAAGCAAACCTCCAATATAGTATAGTGCAATTTGACTTAATTCTGCATATTCATCATTTGGATCATAAAACGTATTTTTCTTTACGCCGTTTTCTTCTTTCCATAAACTTTGACTTATGTGCATCGCAGAGCCATTATCTACCTCTAATGGTTTTGGCATAAAGTTTGCAACTCTGCCTCTTTTAGCTGCAACTTCTTTTGTAGTCTTTTTTAATGTAATTACCTTGTCTGCAATTGGCAGTAATTCATCAAATTCAATTTGTATTTCACCTTGACCAGCAGTTGCTACTTCGTGATGATGGGCCTCAATTTTTATTCCAAAATATTTACTTAATGTACTTCCGATTTCGTCTCGTGCACAATTAAGACTATCAGCTGGTGGTGCAGGAAAGTATCCTCCTTTTACTGGAATAATATATCCACTGGCATTATTTGTTGACCAAGGGGCTTCTCTTGATTCAATTGAATAACCAGTTCCGCCAGACCAATTGATAGTAGACATTGGAGTAGGACCTAAAACAATTTTATCAAATATAAAAAACTCCACTTCAGGACCAAAGTAACATTTGTCAAACCCTACATTTTTAGCAATCGCAGTTGCTTGTTCTGCTATGTATCTAGAGTCTCTAGAATAACGCTTTCCTGTATAACCTTCATTGATATTTACAAAAAATCTAGCTGCCTTGGTTCTATAATTGGTATGCTCTCTTTCTTTGTAATCCATATCAAAAAATTCTGGTAAAATTGCAAATGTACTAGGATCTGGTGTAAGTAACATATCTGAATCATAAATTTCTTTAAATCCTTTGATTGAACTTCCATCCAATCGTGGCATTCCTTGAGAGAATGATTCTTCTGTAATGTCATTGGCATTTATGCTGATTTGTTGTAAAATTCCAAACGGATCACAGAACTGTAATCGCACCCATTCAATTTTTTCATTTTTTATTGTCTCAATTATTTGTGTAATCTTATCTTGGAATTTCTTATCCATAATTATTTCTCACACACAATTCAGTATTTTCATAAGATAAAAAAATCATATTTGCACTTTCTTATGTCAAGTATATAAAATTTAGGTAATGATTGGTTTTCATTGGTAATATCTACCAATCCTTATATATGAAGTTAGTAAAAGTCGAAACAATGCCTCTTTCAAAAGAAATAATGAATTTTAGATGGGATATGGAAAAGATGGCAAAAAAGGAGGGCCATACTACTAATCTGAAAAACCTATTACTTGATGCTCAAAAAGCAACAAATGGATTAGTACCCTATGCTAGTCTGGGAGCTCATGTTCCTAATGATTATTTTTCAAATATTAAGATCAAAGATGCAACAATAAATTCATCAGAAAATCATTCTGATGTTGATACCTCATTAATAATTGGTGGTAGGTATTCTAAAAATATTATCAAAACAGATGTTCCATTTTCAATTGGTGCAATGAGTTATGGATCCATAAAACTACCTGCAAAAATTGCATTACATCTTGCATTAAACAAACTTGCAGAAAACGGAATTAAAGTTTTGATGAATACTGGGGAAGGTGGTGCATTACCATGGGAGATATATGGTTCTGAAAAATCCCGAGAAAACTTGTCTAAAAAACATTGGAATTCAATTTTACAATACACAGACAAATTACTACAAGACAGTAACTTGGAGGGTATTGATATTGACAAGTTATTTCAACGAAAATATCCCCTAGTAGTTCAATATGCTTCTGGTAGATTTTGGAGAGACCCATCATATCTCCTTAATGCAGATGGAATTGAAATTAAAATTGGTCAAGGAGCAAAGATAGGACATGGGGGATTACTTCCAGGTTCAAAAGTTACAGAATTAGTTGCAGAAAATAGAGGAATACTCCCAAACAAACCTGCACATTCTCCATCGAGACATTTAGATATTTTAGGACCTGAGGATTTGGTTGCAAAGATACTGGAGATACGGGAGTTAACTGAATGGAAAACTCCCATAATTGTTAAGGTTGGTGCATCTCGTGTTTATGATGATATGGAAATAATTCTAAAATCATATGCAGATTGTGCCACAGTAGATGGATTGTCAGGAGGAACAGGAGCTGCACCTTTTGAAGTGAGAGAAGATATTGGAATCAATACAATTGCATCTCTTTTCCCTATAAGAAATGCAATATCCGATTATTATGAGACGCATGAGAAAGACGGGTTCAAATTATTGGTAAATGGTGGTGTTTGGGATTCTGAGAGGATTGCAAAATGTATGGCATTAGGCGCAAATGGTGTAGGTATTGGTACTGGATTCCTACTTGCAATGGGATGTACGCTAATTCAGGAATGTCACACAGATATTTGTCCAGCAGGAATAACTGGTTCTCATGAAAAACTAGATGTGGAAAACAGTGCAGAGGGAATTTTCAATTATATCAAAACAACAAAAACAGAGCTAGAAAATATTGCAGGTTCACTAGGAAGAGAAAGTATCAAAGATATCAAAATGATGGACCTAGTTGTAAGTGACATGTTAGCCAGTATTGTTACAAAACTATCTTTTTCAGATGGAGAGGACTATACCATGAAAATTAAAAATAAAATAGACAAGATAATGTCTTCATATAATTTCAAAGGTGAAAAATTTTGAGAATTAACGAAAAGGCAGTTCTCAGAAGATCCATAATTGAACTTTGTAAAGTAGACTCAACACGAAAAGAGTCAACTGACGATGCCATAAGAGCAGTTAAAGAGAAGCGTGGTACGGATGATAAAGAAAACTTGTGGGATTATGTAGTAGCATTAGGAGCTCAACTATCAAGACCGCCCTTTGATCCTTATAGAGAGAAAATTAAACTCAAAACTGAAATTGGACGAAAAGGAACTACAAAAACAATTCTAAAAATTCCAATTCTTCTTTATGGCGAATTTAATCTATCTCAAAGTTCACAAGACGCATTAAATTTGGCATTAAATGATTTAGTGGATGACAACTCAACTATCGGAATAATTTCTAAAGCTGAACCATATGATGAACGAAAATATCCGCACTTTCAAATTATCAATAATGTCAATAAGATTTCTGATCCTGAAGGAATTGTTATGGCGTATGATAACATTAGCATTATTGAGAAAATCAAAAAAATTAGAAAAGAATTTTGTGGTCCCATAATTGTAGAAGTTGATGAAAATTTTTCAAATTATACTCACAGATTATTGGAAGTAGGAGTTGATGGGATCCTGGTAAATACTGAAAAGATCACAAAAAGTGCAAAGTATGCAGAAAAACATGCAATATCTGTAATACATGATGCAAGAGAAACAATAAATGAATTTTATCAAGGAAAGGAAAATGATGGCGCATCTCTTATTGTTACAGGCGATATGGACAGTACTGGAAAAATTGTAAAATCTGCAGGATTAGGTGCAGATATCATTGGTTATGACATACCTCTGCTAATAGCAAAAACAGGATTCCACTCAGAAGGTTTCTTTGATGAGATAGTCACTGCAAAGAAAATATACAATCACATGATTGCTACAAAAAATGAGTTAACTGGAATTCCTGCGGCAATAGGATACAGTAATTTTCATAATTTGTCTCCCAAGGATTTTAGAACTTCCAATCTTAAAGCAAGCTTAGAAGGAGAAATATTGTTAGAGGGAGTTAACAAAACATACAAGGAAATAGTTAAAGAGATTTTAGATAAGCATATCAATACAAAAAAAGTTACAATTGATCAACAACAAAAACAGAGAATTATTGATATGATTCTGTTGGAGGCAAATTAAATGTGTGGAATATGTGGAATTATGATTGATGATTCAGAGTTACGTCATACACACGTAGGATCACTGTTGCAAGATATGATGGAAAGTCAACAGATACGAGCTCAGGATGGTGCAGGTGTTGCAATATTTAACAAAACTAATTCTAATAATGCTTTTAGAATAAAGAGTTTCAAGGACAATGAAGGAAGTTATGTCATTACTGAAACTAATTCTTCCCAAGAAAAACTAGATGAAAACTTGATAAATTTGTATGACAAAGAAGATTGTACTTTTTTCAGTCTTGAGAATGAAATGACATTAATCAAAGAGATTGGTTTAGCAAAAGATCTTGATAAAAAATATGGTGTAAGAAAAATGGAAGGCTCTCATGGTATTGGTCACCTTAGAATTGCTACAAGCAGTAGAGTAACTCCATACAACACACATCCATTTAGTACTACCATTTTACCCGACATTGCAATTGTACACAATGGAGAAATCACAAATTATGATATGCTTAGAGACTCGCTAGAATTAGAAGGGTATAACTTTTACACAGATAGTGATTCAGAAGTAATTGCGGTTTTTGTAGCAAGTAGAATACTCAAACATGGAGACATTGAAAGAGCACATCGTGAATTTATCGCAAAAGCTGATGGTCCGTTTACATACATTGCAGCAACTCCAGATTCACTGGCAATTGTGCGAGATAAATTTGGAACAAGAAAAGGAATTGTAGGATATAATCCAGGATCAAAAGAACACCCTCCATTTTGGGCAATGGCAACTGATTTGTCAGCTTTAGATGTCATAGGGGCAACCACAAAAATTGAGACACCTCATCCAGGTAAACCGAAAATCTTTTTCAGGAATTAATTATGTTTGTTTTAGATATTGACGAAATCAGGACACTAGCATCTGAAATCGCTTCAAAAGGTGTTGAAAACGAATTTTATGTGTTGAAAAACGCATTATTAGAAAAATATGGGATTTTATTGCCTGAAGGGATAAAAACTGCAGCAAAAGAGAAGTTTGGAGATATTGCCAGTGCACCCATCCTATATGAAAATGTGACAAATTCCATCATTAGGAAAAAAATAGAAGATGGTGAAAACAACATCACTGTAAAAAATCCCAAGGCACTTTATAGAATTGGGGTTTTAGGATTTTTAGATCCTGTTAATCTTAATTTAACCATAGAAGGAAATGTGGGAAATTTCTTTGGAGCATTTTGTAACTTTCATGGAACATGGACTATCAAAGGTCATGCTGAAAACGGTTTAGCAGACAAAGGGTATTGTGGAAAATTTGTTATCGATGGATTAGCTACAGAACTCGTAGGACAAAACAATCAGTCTACTAGTTTTAGTCATGGCGTGGATATTCTTGTCAGAAAAGGATGTATGGAAAGGGCCATGGCTCAAGCTAGAGGTGGTAATTTAGTTACATTTGGTGCAGGATTTAATTCTGGAATATACATGTCAGATGGTGTTTTAATTAACTTGGGTGATCCTGGGGAACAATTTGGTTCAGGTATGGTTGGGGGTGTTATTTATACTAGACAAGGAACTACAACTGGAAAAGGAGCAGTAATTAAAAAATTAGATGGAAATGATTATGTAAAAATTAAAAATGTCTTGAAAATATTTGAGCAAGAACTTTTAATTGAAAATCTAAATGATTTTTCTCATACAAATACCAAATTAGTTTTTACCAACATTAAACATGAAGAAATTGATTTTAAAGAATTTGAAAAAATAGTTGCAGATGAAAATACTGTACATTAAATTATTTTTGTGTTTGTTTAATTACATTATAACTAGCGTTTAGTAATCCATAGTACATTTTGTAGATAAAGGAATACTGAAAGACACATTAGAATTAAATGAAAAACGTTACTAAATTTAAGAATAAAAAATATTCTTAACTGCATCATTTAGTAGTTTCTAATCTAAATCTTTAATTTTTGTGACTAATTGGGCAGCTCGGCGGGATTTGTAAAATTAGTTTAACACCCTCAGAATACTTGGGCGTTAATATGCATGGATTTATTTTCAAAAATAGGCAATGTATAGACAAAGCAAAATTTTGAAATCACTCTTCATCAATTGGATTTGACCGTTCTAGATTATGGTATATATCGCTTTAATTATGTCTGTTTTACTTAAAATTCCAACCAAATCCCCTTTATCTGATAAAACTCCAGCTCCGTTGATTTTATTATCAAGAAGTAATTGACATGCTTTTGCCAGATCATCATAATAAGTGACAGTAATGATCTCATTTTGCATTATCTCATAAGCATGGAGAGTTTTTCCCAATCCTTGTTCTGATTCAAAACTTTTTGGAAATTTTATATCTCTTTCAATTCCTAGAGACATTACAAGACGAAATAAATCTCGAAACGCTATGATGCCAACAGGAATTTCATCTTTATTTTTTACAATCACACGCGATATCATGTGCTCTGACATTTTTGAGACAACTTTGTTTAGATTAACATCCGAATAAACCCAAAAATAATGTGCAGACATGTATTCGCCAACTGTTTTTTCATTTTGATGGTTTTTTGCAAAATCTTTTACAAGATCTGTTTTTGTTATAATTCCCACAATATCTTTATCATCAGACACTATTCCCAGTGAACCGATATTATTTTCAAGCATTATTTTTGCACACTCTTGGATCTCTGTAGATTGAGAAGTTGTTATGATTGGCTTTGACAATTCGCTTAATGGGATTTGTTGTAACGTTCTATCTGATTTGTCCTTTAGAAGAAATAATCCTAGATCTTTTTCTGTAACAATTGATGTTATTTTTTCATTTTCTGTAACTAAAACTCTGCTTATTTTTTTTTCAAGCATTATTTTTGTAACCTCTGCTATTGTGGACTCTATATCTGTGGTTATCGGACTATTCATTAATTCTTCTAATTGTGACACTATTTGCCTAAATCTGATTTGGTAATAATAAATGCTCTTCAATTATCATGATCGATTCTAAGAAACTCTAGTGTGTTTGAAATTACCATGATTGCTCAAGAAACAGTATTTTGTTTAACGATGAATACCGTAACTTGACTAACACATGAACAGTAATCTCATGAAAATATTTGAAAAGTATTTCGAGTGGGGTAATTTAGGTATGGAAAAGTATGAAAAATTATTGAATATGTTGATGGATTTTAATGTATGTATACGATTTGCAGCAGTTTGTAATAAAAATGGCAAATTTTATGGAATGCTCAACGTTCTGGTGTTAAAAACCTGGTACCCCTGGTAGATACAAAAAAGACCTTTCA